>JAFGRV010000168.1 GCA_016934975.1 Spirochaetales bacterium
ATTATTCCGCATATTCTTGTTAAAAAACAAGAATATGCGGAATAATTGCATAGGTAGTATAGTAATCAAACATTGAAGACAAATGTGCCGGGGAATTAAGATACCCCATTATTTTCCCTCATTTAAGATCCCGGGAGTGCCTTATATCCATACGAATATACTGTATGTCACAATAATAAGAAAGTCTCTATAATAGATGGGGGAATTAATTAATTTAAAATTTTGAATGATGCCCGCAATTTATATATTCCAGTCTATTGTGCTTTTATATAAATGTGCTATATTCATATTTAAATAAATACACGGGAGGGTCATACCAAATGACAAAAGCATTGTTTTATTCATTATTAATAGCAATTATACTGATAGGTTTTGCCTCATGCGACATTGAGTCATATCCTATGGAGGGAGACTGGACCATAAGTACAACCACATCCACCGGCACAAACCTGGGAAACGGAACATACACTCTTACATTCTGGCAAGAAATCGAAGCTCTTGGCAATACCTGGGTGTATTACCAGGGCACAGGAACAATCGGCGGAACACCCTATGATTTTTACCTGAGCATTGATACTGGAGATCCTATCGATGGGTATGACTTAACTTTATATACAGCAGGTACGGATCCATCTACCATTCCCCCGGACTGGATGGATTTTGAAGGGGACACGGATGGCTCACCAATAACTGGGGTCTATAACGGGTTTGGTATATATTCTGCAAATACCGGGACATTTACAACAAGCAAGTTATAATACAAACATTTTACATTATTTTTAAATCGACCGGAATAATTCAGCCTGTCTGCCGGCTCAATTATTCCGGTTTCTCAACTCTCCTTGGGCCCTCCGTAACACTCATAGCTCTGATGTAAAGTTTAATTTATGCGCTTCGAAAATCAGCAAAATAATAATCCGGGATCCTCGCCTCTCTCTGTTTATAGCTATTGAATAACAAAATTCCGGAAACTTCCGTCTCCCGAAATATAAGATCTGTTCGCTGATAATCCTTTTATACGTATCCTGGCCCGGGTGCTTATTGATGAGGGCTTCCATTTCCAGGTATTCCAGCCGGGATTCGTCCAGGTCTCCACCATAAAATTCCAGGTGTTACCGCCATCCAGTGAATATTCAATCCGTGCAATCTTAATGTCACTGCCCGGAATCACATAAAAGATGATTGAGTTGAACTGGCCTGCCTGAAAGGTCTCCCCGCCATAGGGAGCGCGTATAAAAAAGGCACTCATATTTTCCTTCCCCCCCGGAACATAACGATCCACCTCCACACTGCTAAAAGGCTGGCCATATGCATTATGCATCCATTCATCCTCGGATTCAGACCAGGTATTATAGAGAATACAATATTTCAACACCTCATTAAATAATGTCCTGTAGCCAAAGACACAATTGGCATGATGAATTGCTCCATGAACCTGCCAGACAACCGGCTTGTTTGTTTTAAGATGATTCTTTATTGTTGTCCACCCGAAATCATTTGATGAATCACCGATGGTTTTCGTTACTGTCCAGTTGTATCCATTTATAGTATTTGTTACATAAACATTCAAATAATCTGCAATCTCATCCAGGACATTCGGCACATTATTATTGCTCTCCGGATGATTCAGCCAGTAATCGACAATCCGTTCGTATCCGACATATGTACCGACTCCCGGAACGGGAACATAGTGGTCATAGTATGAAAAGGCCATTGCCACTGCTGTCGGCTCACACCATCGTGTCCACAAAATTGGGGGCACCATCTGGTGCCGATCTATCCTGAACTCCTCATTTTCAGGGGATGGGGGCAAAGGCAATACGAGACCCCTTTCCTCCCCGGTAAAAATTTCCTTAATATTTTCATAGGTTTCCAGGTAGGAATTCCAGGCAGTATCGATCATTTTCCGGTCCACAGGCAGGATTTCCGCTTTTTCTTTTACCCCGGTATCATCGGCATATTCTTTTGCTTTCTCCCGGATGGACGTAAGGGATAGAAAATTGTTTACCTGGAGGAGATAATTTTTTTCATCCCCTGTGATCTCGAAGAACTCATAACATGGTGTGACAAACCGTAATTGCTTCAATGCAACACGGTCGCATCCTTCCTGTTTCCTGATCTTTTCCAGGGCTTCATTAAGATTATAATAATACGGATGAAGCCCATGGGTAACCCGGGGAACAGGAAAACAGCTTTTTAAAGCAGAAACATAGACTGTACCGTATTTCTCCAATTCATTTTTAATTGATGAGATATAATCGTTATATGTCAGGTTCCTGTCATTATCCGGAAATTGCTTTTTCAATTCATCAAAATAACCCGAAAGTTCCTTTGCAGACGGGAATTGAACACCATCCTTTACATATGGTACTGCATAGAGTATAAGACGGTCTTCTTCATCATAAACAGGGAGCGGGGTCCCCCGTTTCACACCGGTTCCCCATACAGAATATGCATGGGTGTCTGCCACTTTTTCAATAACCTCCATCTCTACCATATCTTCCTGGATTCTTAAAGACGTCAGAGTATTTTCTTCACCATAAGCAAGTGTTACGGCAAGAAAAAAGACAAGCAGTAATGTAATACGTATTTTAAACATCATTTCCTCCTTAAATAGTTTAAAAAATTTTAGTAAGATTTTTTCAGGGAAAAGATAATCCTGTTGAAATAAACATAACAATCGAGAGTCTATTACCTTTCACCTTTATTAATAGTAAATGCGACTTTGGACTGTTTTGTCACAGGTATTCCGGGGGTTGCATGATGAATAAAAGTATTAGAAAATCTGTGATTTTTTTCCGGGAGTTACAGCATCTTATTTGAAAATTGAAAGGCATATCTTCCATTCCAACATAATGACAAAACCGGTCACTCATGTGAAAGACTGGTCACTCAAAGGAATATTTTGTATAATCAGAGGGAAATGATCATTGACGCATATACGGCAACAATTACCAGCGACTCTGTTGATGTAAGAATTATCTCAGATTCCCCGAAAGATATAACTGTTTTGATTGATCCTGAATCAGCTCTCATAATTAACCCGCAGATTCATGTAAATAACCTTTATTTCTTTAAGTATAGGTGTAATACACCTTATATGAACAATTGGAAGTCGGCTACTGCCGACAATACACCTTATTTGAACAATTGGAAGTCGGCTACTGCCGACAATAGATTATTATCAGACAAAGAATATACATTACATATGTCTCAGGATCAGGAAAAGAAACATGAAATAAGGTTTAAAACCCTGGCGATTCCCCCGGGGCAAAAAATCTGCAGGTTTGGGATACTGACAGATTTGCATATCGCACATAATTATATACAACGCCCTGATTCCGGCAAGAGGTTATACGGCAAGGCCCTTGAACTTGCACAAACATACATCACCGAAATCGAAAAACAGGGAGCTGATTTTATTATCTTTCCCGGGGACACTCTTGATCCTGCATCGAAAGAGAATATAACACTATTTACCGATTTAAAAAACAGATCATCCATACCCTTTTATCCGGTTATTGGGAATCATGAATCCTGGGGAACCGGTGATGGAAACAAATTTAACAGATTGTTTTGTGCCGGTGAAAACGGATTTTACGCCTTTTCCGTAGGAAATGTACGGTTCATTATGTTATCCACACCGGAGCAATCCTCTTTATACCCGCAGACAGCACAATACGCCTGGCTTAAGCAGGAACTTGAGGAACATGGCCGGTCCATGAATATATTTTTGTTCCTCCATTTTTCTATTATTCTCCACCCCTGCGTCAGGGGATATAAAAACGACGGTATGCAACAATTGTATAATTCAAAAGAATTACGTGAGCTGCTTCAAAAGTATAAAGGAATAAAAGCCGTCTTCGCCGGACATAAAAATGTCCCGTCAAAGATAATGCACCACGGGATTGCCCACATCCTGAGTCCCCAGCTCATACAAGCGCCATGCGGGTATGATGTGGTTGATGTATATGACCATGGATTAACGAAGACAACATATGAGATTGATGAACAGGATTATGTATGGCAGTCACGAATGGCATACGGCAGAGGATGGCAGGAACGATACGGAACAGAAGAGTCAAGGAATTTCACTCTCTTGTTTTAAAGTCAAGAAATGAAACCAGACTTCATTTCTTGACATGACTATAAAGATTTACTATGCTTTACTCATGAAGAAAATAAACATTTATAATTGTTTCATTTTTTTAAGTATTATTATTGTGCTTACAAGTTGCAGCACTGTTGTAGTGAGATGGCCCGGGGAGTCAATAGAAAAAGGAGACAGGGTACTGCCACTTTTGCAGGGGACGGATATTTTTAAGGATTTTTTGTGGACAACTCCTCCTTTCTCTACACAACAGGTTATTTTTAAGGATGGTCAGGCAACAATTCGTTTCAAAAATCATGATCTGAATTTGGAATTAGATGATGGGTCTTTATATATAGAATATAACAGGGCAGAGGATGTTGCCGGGAATCAAATTACACAGCAGAACTATTATTATAATAAGGATATCCTTGGAACAAAAACAGTCATGAAACAACGGTATGTTTCAGAAACCTATACTGATACCGAGCAGGTACAGGTAATGAAAACCCGTTTTGTTCAAAAATATGTTCCGGTTCAAAAGTCCCGAATGGAATATGATTCCGTAACCGGATCATGGAGAACTGTTTATTATACTGATTATGAATGGCAGACTCAAAGCGAATCATACTGGGATTGGGAAACCAGGTCAGTTACAAAGACGCGATGGAAGTGGGTGACAGTTCCTGTATCTGTTATTGATATCCCGGAATATTCCATTTATTATTTTGAGATCGCTGAAAATAATAGATGTGTTCTTTATGAAATTCAGGAAGGAGATGAAACGAATTATTATTTCCAGAATGTAAATTATTTATACGCTGTAGAAAAAGAGAAAAATTATTGGGGAAATGAAAAAGAAATAAAACTAATTTTTTTAGATGCAAATTCTAATGGAATTTATTTTGAACCGGATGATATGGTACTTTTTAATACCTGGAATCCATATGAGCAAGATTCGGCATATCAGGAGATTACATCCTTCATGGATAATTTCTGGTACAAATTCAAGGATTTGCAATATGAAGCATTTCTTACTTTTATAGCAAATGCCGAGTATGACACTCTTTCAATCGTCAATGCTAATTCCGGATATATCGGAATAAAAGAAAAAGGAACACTTACGATCACTCACCTTGAAGAGGATATGATACTTAAAATTAATGGGAAACAATATACCGGCATAAAGAATGGTGTTTTTAAAAGTAGTATTGAATATGGTGTTTTTAATGTACAGATCATAAAGTATGGTTTTCTTGCGTTTGAAAATGTGTTTACAATCGATGGTAAAAATCCCGAGTATTCAATAGAATATAAAGAGACTGACCCTGCAGGTACATTTATTTTTACAGGACATAATTTTAAGAATTGGAAAATGGTTTTTAAAGATAATCACGATGAGACTTTCACATTTATTAATGAGAATACTGTTTCAGTGAAACCAGGTCATTACACAATCAATATATCAGCAGAAGGTAATGGTTTTAGTAAAGATATTATTCTTTCACCAGGTGATATTATAGAATATAATTTCTCGAATGATTCAATCACAAAGAAATAATGATGTAAAGAGTGCTGCAACTCTACCTTTTTAGTTCCCGACTTAGTTACTTCAAAAAAAAACTGCCCGGAGTATCCGGGCATTTTTTTTTATATAGTAAAGTTTCAATTATTTATTTCGCTTCAAAATGGCACCAGCCGACATTACCATCATATACGATATAATACAGACCATTAATTTTAGCAGGTAAGTTCGATGCCCATTTGTTTGTAAAATCAACACCATTTACCGTGAGTTTTGTCATATTCCAGGAGTTAATATAATTTATTGATGCTATTTCAAAACAATAATTTCCGGCACCGTCCTGTGTAAATGGAATGGATTTGGAAATTCCGCCGGAACATGTTTCACCGCTGCCTGGCGGGTTGGTAACTGCCGGTGGGTTTGTAACGACAGGGGGATTGGTAACTGCAGGCGGGTTTGTGACCACAGGGGGATTGGTAATCACCGGGGGACTTGTCGGTGCAGGTGTTGTCGTTCCTCCGGATATGTCACCAAAGCTGATTTCACCATTACAATGCATCCATTCACTATAGGAACCGCCGCAGCTGCTGTTCTGCCATACAGCAGTATTAGAACTCTGATCTTCCGCCTGACGGGTGGAGCCGTTTATCTGGATATAATCTACCTGTACATCCTTGCCGCTGCCATCATTAAAGAATTCCACGGAGAGATTACCTCCGCTGTTAGTTGAAGCTGTGTAATTGCCGTAGCTTGTATTTAAATTAAATGTGGCGATTGTGTTGTTATCAACCTTCAGCCTGATCTGTTCATCACCGTTTGTTCCCCGGGCTCTCACAACCAGGCTGTTATCTCCGGAGCTGGGAGGATTTGTGATTGCAGGCGGGTTTGTGATTGTGGGAGGATTTGTCGGTGCCGGTGTTGTGGTTCCTCCAGTGCTCACGGAAAAGGAAAACGAATTTGCAGTGAGGCCTTCTCCGCCTGACATAATTTCAAAACCTGCCTCAAAATCGTGAACATACCATGATGACTGTGCATATCCCCTGGAAATACAATCATTGACAAAGTCCATGAAATTACCAGTTGCGGAATTAGTTCCTGTTTTAACATAAGTAAGAAAATTCCAGCCTATTTCGG
>JAFGRV010000169.1 GCA_016934975.1 Spirochaetales bacterium
GGATTTGGTGAAAAAATATGGTGAAAATATTGAACAAATTCTAAAATTTTTTGTGAAAAAATGTGAAAAAAAAATTGAAAAGATAAAATTTTCACATAGATTAGAAAAACAATTGTCTCAATTACATCATAAAAAAATCAGCTTGATCACTATTTATAACATCCAATTTATCCCAATAAACATTTTTCGTCTATAAAATTTACTAAAAATCAAGCATCCACACCAAACCCCACACACTCAGCACCCGACATACTCTTCCCATATACTCTGAAACTCTCTTATCACTTTAAACGGATCTGCTGACTCCATAATTGCTCTCACAGCAGAAAAATTTATGGCCCCTGCCTGTAGTACACGCCTTATATTTTCAAGAGTAATCCCTCCGATCGCAACAGCAGGAAGAGAAGTTGATCTTATAATGTTCCCCATACAAGCAAGCCCCAGCTCCGGATCAGGTATTGCTTTCGTTGGTGTTTTATACACAGGTCCGACACCAATATAATCCGGTTGACATTCGAAAGCGTCTTTAGCCTGTTTGGGAGAATGTGTAGAAAACCCGAAAATTTTGCCTGGTTCATTCCAGAATGCCCGGGCTTCTTCTATGGACATATCATCCTGTCCAAGATGAACTCCATCTGCATGTACCTCTGCCGCGATCCGCACATCATCATTCACAATAAATTGTGTATGAGTTCCCGCTGTAAGATCTTTAATGATCATTGCCGTTTTCAAGACCCTATGCACCGGAGTATGTTTCATTCGTAATTGAAGAAAAGCGACCTCTGCTTTTATAGCTGCTTCCGCACACTTCTCATATCCGATAAGTGGGTTAGTGAGGATAACATAAATACCAAATCGATCTTTCATTGTAGGTCTTTCAAAATAATCTTTGCGATTTTTCTTCCGCTCATGAGCATACCTCCGAAAATAGGCCCCATCCGGAATCCTCCGCTCACATTATTTGCTGCCATTCCCGAAGCATAGAGCCCCGGACAAAGGCGTTTTGTATTTTCAACCGTTGATGCTTCACCACTCTCAACCCACATCGGTTTTTCACCCATAATATCACCGGTTTCCGTATCGATTCTTATTCCGGCCTTTTTTACGGCAAGGTTTACAATCTCACTCGGATGACCGGTCCCGTCCAAAACCGCTTTTGCAGTAATAACGAGGGGATCAACATGCATCCCAAGCCTTTCTACGGTCGTCCAGAGAATCACAACACCGGACACGGTATTTTGTCTGAACACAATATCTGTCACACTTACCGAATTAAAAATGACAGCTCCTGCCTGAACAGCTTTAAAAGTGAGTCCACTCGCAAACTCAACAGAATCGATGGAAACATAACCATCTCCTGCATCTTTATACGAAATTGATAAATCTCTCAGGATATCGAGTGAATCTTCCATGACAACAACTTCATTAAAAAGCATACCCCCGCCCCATGTTCCGCCCCCGGGAGCAAGTTTCCGTTCAAAAATCGCAACTTTTTTACCTGCTTTTGCAAGATCATATGCCGCGACAAGTCCGGATGGACCGGCACCAGCGATGGCAACATCCACATGAAGATTATCAATCAGTTTTTTAAAATATCCCTGAACTATGGTTTTTGTAATCTTTTCTTCCATAATATGTCGTAACCTCCTTACCTGTATCAAAAAAAAAAGCAGATCCTCCGAAAGAGAGAATCTGCCCAAATAACAGCCTATTATGGAAAATTCGGTTCCCTCTCGCCGGTATTACCCGGATCAGGTTCCATGGGTATAATCTCAGAACCTCCGAACACTTCAGATCTGAATCATTCAGATCTGAAGTGTTCGGAAGAACACCCCAACCAGAACATAATAGAACCTATCGTACCTTACAAAAATGGTCAAGTAGTTTTATAACAATGGATTTTTAAAAAGAAGCCGTAAATCTTCAGATTTGTTCAATTTGACTCGCCTTTTCTCCCCGGACTATTATCAATTGAGGTTGTCCCGCAACCTCCTTTGAGTACAAAGGATAAACAAGGTTGGCCAATAACCTCATTACAATATATATAGTGTAGTTGTAGAGTAAATTTATTATAATTGGGGTTATTGGACAACCTAAATTGCTTAAATTCCATAATAATTTTAAGATTTTAATATTTGGCTTTTTAATTAATTATTTGACGATAATTCTCAATGTATGATACAGTATAACAATGCGAAACAGGGTAAGAACCCGGTTCCCGGAATGATCAGGAACCAATTCAAACACATATTGCAGCATTACTGAGTCGAGGTGTTAACGGTTTTACATAATCACTTATACAAATACGTATTTTATTGAGGAAAATCAAGATTTAATTAAAATGTAAGGAACATAGAGAATGAAGAATATATTAAAATGGCAAAATTTCTTATTATTATTGATAATCTGTATTTCAATGTTCTTCAGTCTTTTTTTAATTCATCAGGATGGCTTTATTAATGAATATTATTCAGTAACGGTGAAAAGCATGCTCACAAGTTTTCATAATTGGTTTTTTCTATCATATGATCCGAACGGTTTTATTTCGATAGATAAACCACCGTTAGGTTTATGGATTCAGTCTCTCTTTGTGTTGCTATTCGGATTTAATATCTATGCCATGATTCTTCCTCAGGCTATCGCCGCGGTTTTTTCAATTCTCCTTATATTCATTCTCCTAAAAAAATATTTTGGAGAAACAGCAGGATTATTATCAGCCTTTCTATTTGCCATGACACCAATTGTTGTTGCCGTGACCAGAAATAACACGGTAGACATGCAATTAATTTGCATGCTCCTGCTCTCTCTCTATTTTTTAATGTTATCCGTGGAAAAAGGGAAAGTAAGATTTCTTTTTATTTCATTTATTATTTTTGCTTTGGGATTTAATATAAAAGCTATGGAATCCTTTGTCGTATTACCCGCTTTTTTTGTTTTCTATATATTTACAAAAAATAAAAATACGACTCTTAAGACAGGTAAAAAAATAGTATTTTTATTCATTTCTTTTATAGTGATGGTAGTACTTTCTTTTGCATGGATTTTAAGTGTGGATAATGTTCCTGAGAATAAAAAACCATTTGTCGGCGGGAGCATGAGGAATACCAGAATGGATCTCACAATCGGATATAACGGAATAATCCGGATCGTACCGGGCACAGTCTTAGACACATTAGCAAATAAAATGGATGATCCGGACAGGATAAAATCAAATGAGTCGGGAAATGTGTCTGACTTTTTTAAATTTGAGATCGGAAATCCCGGGTTTTTAAGATTATTTAATTATCAAATCACCGATCAAATTTTATGGTTATTACCGATTATTTTAATAGGAATCCTTGGGACAGGAATTTGTTTTTACCAGGATAAAAATAAAGATAAAAACAAATTCCTTTTTTATATCTTCTGGATTGTGTGGCCTGTTCCAATGTTATTCATATTCAGTATTGCAGGTTATGTGCACAGATATTATCTGGTGATGATTGCACCTGCATTTGCAGTCCTGGCAGGTATTGGTTTGGTATCATTATGGAAATTATACATAAAACCCGGGAGTAAAACATCATTTTTGTTACCAATTTCACTCTTCCTCAATTCATTCTTTTGTTTGTTTTTATTACTTCGATATCCCACCTGGAATATTACCCGGATATTAATACCCCTCTCTCTTCTTTGGGGATTATTATCGATTGTATTATTTTTGGTAAAAGTTTTAGAGAGTAAGATAAAATTTAACGATAAAATTCGAAAAATAATATTATACATTACTGTCGCGGGGATTTTTCTGCCTCCTATAGTATGGTCCGTCACACCGATAATCTATGGAGGTCATCCATTTTTACCCTTTGCAGGTCCCAATTTACAAACCGTCCCGATACATTCCATGACAGAAGATCAAAAAAATCTCTATAACGGACTAAAGCGAATGCAGTATTATAAAGAGCCTGAATTAACGAAATATTTATTACAGAATTATAATAATGAAAAATTCCTCGTTGCAATGCCGACTGCAATACTCGGTTCTCATATGATGTTAGCATCAAACATTCCGGTCATGACGATGGGCGGATTTAACGGAAAAGACAAGATACTATCAATTGAAAAGCTTGAACAATTGACGAAGAATGGAGACGTTAAATTCTTTGTGTTATCCGAAGCCTTTCAAATGCCCGGTGAAATCTCCGACTGGATAAAAAATAACTGCAGATATATAGAAGCTTCCGAATGGAGAGAAGAATATGATGAGCATATAAATTATAATAATATTGATAGTCTTTACGGTGAGGATTTTGAAAAACTGATGACATCGACATTATACCTTTATAAATACGTAAATAAGCAGCCTTGAGTCATTTTTACTCACTTCGTTTCATTTTGTTTTTTTCCTCTCTATTGTATAAATTTCCTTAATTTCTTATATTTCCGGATAGTAAGAGACGAATTAACTATAATTATTATCTGCATGGAGGTACAATGCTTACGAAAAAAAAAATAACACATTCCGAAATCCCAACGGAACTGACCTGGGATCTTACAAAAATATATTTATCAGATGATGAGTGGAAAAAAGATTTTGACAGCGTTAAGGATAAACTCACGCTCTTATTACCTTTTAAAGGGAATCTCCGGACATCAGCATCGACGCTGGCAGAATTCTTAAAGGCTGATGACGAGTTCAGCCGGTTATTAGAGAAATTATATACGTATTCACATTTAAAAAGTGATGAGGATACAACAAATTCCCATTATCAGGGTATCCTCGATCAAATAACCGGTCTTATTCATACGTGCCGGGCAGAACTCGCCTGGGTTGTTCCTGAAATTATTGATATTGATGATGAAATCATGAACACCTTTATGAAAGATCCGGTGCTATCGGGCTATACTTTTTACCTCGAGCAACTATTAAGAAAAAAACCGCATACCCTTTCCCCGGATGAAGAAAAGATTATGGCAATGGAGGGGGAAATCGCGGAAATTCCCTATAAGGTTTTCACAATGTTAAATAATGCTGATATCAGATTTCCCGAGGTCCCTGATGGTCACGGAGAAATGATTGAAATGTCACATGCCCTCTACAGCAAACTCCTTGAAAACAGTGACCGGGAAGTGCGGAAAAAGGCATTTGATGCGATGTATGATACCTTTGGGGGATTTAAAAACGCCCTTTCTGTTACGATAGACGGTGCAGTGAAAGCAGAAGTGATAAATTCCCGGATCAGACATTATCCTTCTGCCCTGGGAAAAAGTCTTTTTTCCGATAATATCGAAAAATCGGTTTATGAAAACTTAATAAGCGTCATTAATGATCATCTTCCTGTTTTTCACCGCTATGTACGCTTAAGAAAAAAGGTATTGAATCTTGATGATCTGGATATGTATGATCTTTATGTTCCCCTGGTACAGGAATTTGATAGTAAGATCCCATTGGAACAGGCCCGGGAATGGGTAATCGCCGCCACAAAACCTTTAGGCGAAGAATATTCATCGATAGTTCAGCAGGCATTCTCGGAAAGATGGATTGATTTTCTTGAATGCCGGGGTAAACGCTCCGGGGCTTATTCAGGGGGATGTTATGATACACTCCCCTATATATTGCTTAATTATAATGAAACATTAGATAGTGTCTTTACCCTTGCCCACGAATTAGGACATTCCGTCCACTCATATTTGTCTCATAAAAATCAGGAATTCTGCTATAGCGATTATTCGATCTTTGTGGCCGAGGTTGCATCAACAACAAATGAACTTCTATTAACCGATTATCTTTTGGAGACAACCACAGATGAACGCTTTAAAGTGTACCTCCTCAATCATCTCTGCGACGGATTTAAAGGCACCGTTTACAGACAAACCCAATTCGCCGAATTTGAGAAGATCATCTATGAAAAGACTGAGGCCAGAATTCCCCTCACGGTTGATGAATTGAACCGGACGTATTATGACATCAATAAAAAATATTACGGCCCGGCAATTTCTCATCCCGATAAAAAAATCGAACATGAGTGGGCACGGATTCCGCATTTTTATTACAATTTTTATGTCTATAAATACGCCACAGGATTTTCAGCCGCAGTAACCCTTAAGGAAAATATAATGAGTCGGGAACAAGAGAAGATATCAGCATACCTTGGATTTCTTAAGGCCGGTTCAAGCAGATATCCCCTTGATATCCTGAAAAGTGCGGGAGTGGATTTGACAACATCAGCCCCGATAGAAACAGGTCTCAAGAAATTCGAAGAGGTGCTGGATAAGCTTGAACAATTGCTGTAAAGTTCCCCGGCTTTAAATGCATTTCAGAGACCCCACGGTTTCCTCAATAATTCTATTGCTCAATAATCTTATTGAGAACGCTCCTGACGCACAATCCGGAATCCGGTAAAGGAATTCCTCTCCTCCGGTTCCAGATAGTGAATTGATTCAATCGCAAAAGGGCCATGTGCCGTGTTTGAATTATAAGAAGATCCGCCTTTTCTCATACGGTACGCTTCTGCCGCCGGTGTCTCCGTCGTTTGATTGTCTGATTGAGAAGAGTCCCAGCACCATTCCCAGACATTCCCGGTCATATCATATAGTCCGATCTCATTTGGTAGTTTCTGCCCTACCCCATGGATCTGTTTATTGGAGTTCTCATTGTACCACGCCACCTCATCGATTTCATTCCCACCTGAATAGAAAAAACCTTTACTCTCAGCCCCCCCCTTTGCCGCATATTCCCACTCTAAAACTGTTGGCAGACGGTATCCATCAGCATCAGCCTCCCACATTACTTTCCTGATTTTTGAATCCGGATTATCCTTTATGATTGTGTAGCAGGGTCGGTATCCCTCCTGTACACTGCGCCAGTTACAATAGTCAATTGCGTCATACCAATCCACAAAGGTTACAGGGAGATTCCGGTCAAGGAGAGTTCCCTTAACCGGCCAGGTTGCTCCTGTTTTCACACAATAGTCTTCATATTGTTCACAGGTGACTTCATATGCACTTATAAAAAAATCCTGCAACGAGACACTTTCCCGGCCATCAGGGGTATAGACTCCCCCACCCACTTTCACCATTTTGTATTGATTCAATGCAATATTCAGCGTTGCTTCTTTTTCCGGAAATACAATAAAAATTATACCCCCCCGGAACTTTCCATTACTGTCCTTCTGGATTATTCCATCCATTTTTCGATTATAAGCCCAGCGGAAATCAATTAATCCGACGGCAATACCCGCTTGAGCCAGAAACGTACCGGTGCCATAGCGATCATTTACATTTTTTCGTTTTGTTAAAAGACCTGTCACATAATACGGCACAACATTTCCCTCTTCATCATAAGAGACATTCGATGGTTGAACCACACTATAATGAACTGTATAATATTTTTCCGCATTATCATAGTAATATTCTCCCAAAACCCCCACATCCCTCCCCTGGTTTGCCAGTTTCTGGGCTTCATAACCGGAGAGCAACACCTGGATCTTCCCTGTTTTTTCTGCATATCCTATGGCTTTTTCGACCATATTTTTACCCGTGGTCTGTTTAATCTCCTCAAGGACTTCACCATAGCCGATATCAATAAAATAATCATAGAAGAATTTTACACAAAAGGTTCTGTTTCCTCTGGGCAAATACTCTTTTTTTCTCGTGAGAATATAGAGATTTACAAACTTATCCCCGACTTCCGCCGGAAAAACAGTAATTTCGTGGGTTTCATAGATCTTTTGTAATTCGGGATTTTTTTTTAATGTGACATTTTTATCAGTGCTGTCATCCGAATGGATCGACTCACTCTTTTTTTTCGGAGAATGAGGAGATTGATGAAAGGTCATACAACCGGTCAAAATAGATAAAATCCAGAAGGAGAAAAGAATCCGGATTATCAGCTTACATCTCTTCATTTTTTACTCTCCATATATACTCAACTATTTAGAGTTTGTCATTTCCCGGCA
>JAFGRV010000170.1 GCA_016934975.1 Spirochaetales bacterium
AGTGATTGTTTAAATGATTCATGTTCAAACAAGACAAAGGGTTTTTCAGGGGCGTTTTGAAATACCTTTATATAGTTCATCTGACCGACAACGAGATTTTCATCTGTCGAATCGGGCCATGTTTTCATCCACATGGCAAAGGACTCACTCATCACCTGATTGTCAAATCCCCCGGCATTATAGGGAATCATACCCTCTTTTTCTTTTACAACTTTCATATATTCTTCGAGATCATCAATATTCTTTATCTTTCCCAATCCATATTTTTTTGCAAGATCAAGTCTGTATAAAAATCCATTTCCTTCGGGGTCGATATACCGGAAAGGCATCATGTAGACATGATCATTCACTTTTGTCTGTTTCAATATTTCTTCCGAATAGCTTGCCCATGTGAGAGGTGCATATTGGGGTGCCAACTCTTCCAGGGCATAAAATCCTCCGAGTTTTGCCTGTTCATCATAAATACTCCAGGGAGCCATATGAACCAGATCTACCTGTTCCCCGGATGCAAGAACCAGGCGTAATTTGGTTTTCCAATCTGTCCAGGTCGTAAAATTTACTTTTAAGGTTGCATTTAAATCACGAAGGATGAGCTTGTTTAGTTCAACAAGCATGGCGTCATAATCCGGCACACTATCGCCGACCAGCCACATGGTAAGAGTGACTTTTTTTAAGGCACCCGGATCTTTTTTTTCTTTATTACCCGCACCAAAAAGGATGGAAGTTGTTAATAGAAAACAGGTACAGAACAATAAACAAACTAGTGCTTTTTTTATTAACTGTTTCATAATTATATCTCCTTATCGTATATTCATAATTATCGGTGACACCGATTTCAGCCTTTTATTGATCCCGCGGTGAGTCCTTTTATAAAATATTTTTGTGCAATACTGAAAAGGAAAACAATGGGACCTGTGGCGATGACTGTCATTGCCATTTTAATTGACTCGGTTGGAATCCGGGGTAATAGAATTCCGGATGACAGAAATGACGAGTTCATAGATTGAAAACTATTGAGCATATTGTATAAATAGTATTGAATGGGATAAAGATTTTTATCATTGATGTAAAGCATCGCCTGCATCCAGTCATTCCAGTAATAGAGAGCCTGAAATAATCCTATGGTAATTAATCCCGGTATACTTAAGGGTAAAACTATTTTCATAAAAATGCCGAACTCATGTGCTCCGTCTATTTTAGCGGATTCTATTATGGAATATGGTACTTCATTCATAAAATTCCGCAGAAGAAAAATATTCCATGCTGTAACAAACAATGGAAGTATGAGGGCAAAAATCGTATCTTTTAATTGAAGGTACCTGACCATCAAAATATACAGGGGGATAAGTCCCCCAGAAAAAATAGAAGTAATATATATAACAAATGAAAATATTTTTCTGTATTTAAAATCCGGCTGGCTTAAAACATAACAAGCCATTGCCGTAATAAACAATCCCAGGGAAGTTCCGATAACAACAACCGTTATGGTTATTCCATATGCCCTGATTATACTCAAGGGAGTTTTTAAGATGATTGCGTAGGCATCAAGCGAAAAATCTTGCGGGATGAGATTGTATCCGTATTTATAGATTGCCGATTCTTCCGTGAGAGAGCCTGCCAGAATCAATATAAAGGGTAATAAACAAAACAGGCCGATAACGACCACGAAAAGAGTTCCGAAAATTTTGAAGACGAGAATATCCTGTTCTCCCTTCATCACGATGTTCTCCTTTTTAAAAAAATGTAAAATCCTTATGGTATTTTCTTACAAGAAAATTCGCGGCAAGGATCAGGATCAATCCGAAAAATGACTGATATAATCCCGCGGCAGCCCCCATACCAATGTCAAAATTATGAACAAGCATACGGAAGACATAGGTATCGATAACATCCGTTGCATTATAAAGTTGTCCGTTATTACCGATCACATTGTAAAATAATTCAAATTGACCTTTTAGAATCGATCCCAATTGAAAAAGGATAATCGTAATAATCAGAGGTTTAATTGCCGGAAGGGTAATAATCCTGATCCGCTGCCAGATATTCGCACCGTCAATTTTCGCTGCTTCGTATAACTGTGGATCGATGTTCGTCACTCCCGCAAGATAAATGATACTGGTATAGCCCACCCATTTCCAGGTATTCAATCCGGTGAGAATGAACCACCAGATATACGGCAATCCATAGACATTCAAAGGTTCTTTACCGAAGGATTTTAACAGAGTATTCACCATTCCATACTCATAATTGAAAAAATTATATACAATAGCGCCCACAACGACGAATGAAACAAAATAGGGAAGAAACATAAATGAATGAAAAATCTTTTTAAACATCCCGGAAGTGAGTTCATTCAGCACTATCGCCACAACGACCGCGAGAAACTGACATGTAATGAGAAAAATGAGATTGTAGAGAACGGTATTGAAGGTCACACGTAGAATTGTTCCCGAGACAAACAGAAATCTGAAATTATCAAATCCCACCCAGGGACTTCCGAAGATACCTCCGGTGTGATTATATTTTTTAAACGCAAGAACGAGGCCGCTCATGGGGAGGTAATGAAATAGTAAAAAATAAATCAGGACAGGAGAAAGCATCAGAATAAAGACGAAATTTTTTCCGAATGTATGTTTTTTTTTATTGAGTTGAGTGCAACTCTTCTCAGGTATTAATAAACGTACCATTATTTTACTCTTCTTGAACCTTTCCCGGGGGCTGCGCTTTTTTGAATATACCGGGAACTAATTCCGGTCTGTGAATTATATGTAAAATAAAAGTATCCAATGCTTTTTTCCTCTCCTTAAAACTTTAGCGTCTCTTTCTTCATACGGGAAGTGTCCGGGTGGATGCAAAATAAATAAGATTATTCCCAATAAGTGAAGGAATATTCATATACCTGAAAGAGTTCGCTTTCACTATTATCATGCAACACAAAGCATTTTGTTTCTCTATGATTTCCTATGGTATCATAGGTATAATTATATTTCATTTTTGGAAGTCTTTCCGTGCTGTCAACGATCTCTTCCTGTTTATTACCTTTCCGGTCATACAAGGTCAGATATTCATAGAGCAGATTATTATTTTGATCATATCGCCCCCACCGGACAGGGTTTTCATTTTCATCATATACATAGATATATTTTTTTGTAATATTCCCCTTCTCCGAATAGAATATTGTTTCCTCTTTTTGTTTTTTATTATTTTTATCATAGGTCCGGTATCTTTTTTTTATCGGAAAATTCCACCGGGAAAATTCAGTCATAGACAACTCATTTCCAGACGCATCGTATCTATAGGTTGTCATGCCTTCCAGGTCACGATGTTCCAAGATATTTCCGCTCTCATCGTAGGTATAGGTAGTCATTAATTCTTCGAATTGCTTTGTTTCATAATTATAACAGGATTCGAGAATTTTCGTTATTTTTTTATGTGATTCGTATTCATAGGTTATTTTATCGACGAGGACGTTATTATCGTCGTATTCAAGTTTTTGTATAATATTTCCATCGTTACCATAGGTGATAATTTTCTTAAACTGAATGTTCCCGTCTATTTTGTACTCAAGCCAGCTTTCCTCTGAAAGTATACCGTTTTTATCATATGATTTTTCTACTTTACTCATCATATAATCGAAAAGATTCCCCTTCATAAATGTCACGACCCGGATCATGTTTCCGCTATTATCGTACAGCCATTCGGAGGTATAGACTATCCCTCCTGTTATGTCTTCTTTCACCTCTTTTATTTTATGACCATTCTCATCATATTCACAGGTCACTTTTGTTAATACCTGCCCTTCTCCATCGTAATATATCTCTTCTGCTCTTTTTCCATCCGGATTATAGTGATAAACTCCTTTTGATATGAGGTTATTATTGTTATCAAAATCCTGTATCCCGGTATACATTCCGGATTCATTAAATCTGTATAATTCTTTTTTTAATAAAATTTTATTCCCCTCTCCCTGCTCCCGGGACACACCGAAACTTTGCCGTATCCATTCTTTTACTCTTCCTTTTAAACCAAAGGATTCAACATCAGTTTGTTGTACTGACTTAAGGCCTTCATTGCGGGTATTTTCGTTATTATAACTATTATTATCCGTACAATGACACAAAAGCGACAGAATAAAAAGGAGTACTGATATGATCCTCATGAGAAACGCTCTGCCATCGTTTTTTTTTACTGCCAGCCCTCGATACCTCGAGTCGCATAGGCATTGTTATCAAAAAGTGCCCTGCTTCCGGCGTCATCATTACCCCAATCCGGGGCATTCAGCCATGTGCGTGTCTGGGCCCATGTTGCCCCCCAATACATAACCCCTTTGCAGTTTGAATAACTCCGGGCCTTTGCTTTAAAATCACGCATATATTGATACTGGCCATCCTGGGTTTGTGCATACCCGCTTGTGGAGTAATTTGCCTCGCTGTGCCGGTAATACATTGCAGTTTCTATGACCCACATATCCCGGGAGCCGAAGCTGCTTATTCTGTTTCCCATAGTATTTAAATCCCCGTGCCACATCATATAATGAGATATACCGTATACATCAACCTTTGCACCGAGACTGGAAAACCATGAATAACTGTTCTCCGCAGACTGGACCATGACCGGGAGAGATGAAACGGATTTTACCGCATCATAGCCTTTATCAACCAACCGTCTCTTATTCGTTCCGGTAACACCGCACATCATGTTATCAATTTCATTTCCCACCGCCACCATATCGAGATTTGAGACCCCGATGGTATTAATAGTATCCCGTGTATAATTATAGAGAGTATTTTCCAGTTGAGTCTGATCACCCGGCCAGCTGGCAGGCCGTGAATTTTGTCCCGGATCACACCACCAGTCGGAATAAAAGAAGACTAATAAGACTTTTAAGCCCTTGCTTTTTGCTTTTTGGCATACTTCTTTTGTATAGCTCGTTGTCTGATGTAATGCATGATCGAAAGGCGGATTGACGAGTACCCGTACCCGGACCCATTGAAATCCGCAGCTCTTTAATATATCCATATAATCGCCGGGATTCCCATTTCTGTCTTTATAGACAACCCCCCGTTCAGTGGCATATTTCCCCTCCGAGACATCCGCTCCGACGCTGAACCCTGTCTGAGGAACCGGTGTCGGATCAGGGGTGGGATCAGGGGTTGATGGGAGGGTGGGAATCGGGGTTTGGAGCCCCACATAGATCTGAGCGATGATGAGGGCATCAACAATATTAATATCTCCATCGGAATTGAGGTCTGCCAAGCTTGCATTAAACCCTTGAGGGTTCAAACCGACATAATATTGTGATATCAATAATGCATCAACAATATCAATATTATTATCACCGTTTACATCACCGAATTGTTGAGCAGAAAGTGTAAAATCGATGAAAAAAAACAGGACAATAATAAAAAAAGCGATTTTTTTACTGTAATTCTTTTCTATCATGTTCTTCCCTTTTTTCAATAAAGATAATTTTAACCCGTGCCTGTAGAATAACAGGGTACCGGCATGTTGTATATTAAAACTTTTTTAAAAAAGTACACTAACTGTATATTATTGCTGACAATTAATGAAATCGCCGGAATTTATAAATATAGATTTAAAAAGGAGGAATTGAATGCACTTACATCATACTATGAAATGATACTATCAGAACAGGGAGGCAAAAGAAGTAATACGGAAAGAGACCATACGTAAAAAATAACCATGATAGTGAGTTTTTACATAGAAACTCCGGCAACATAACATCTAAAAAACTTGTTTATCAAAATAAATTTTATTATTATTAATATAACAGTTGTAAATAAAATATGATGAAAATAGAGGTAGAAAGATTAAAATCAGTTTCTGAGTTAAGTGACGGGAAATGGAATTCCGGCCTTACTTTACCTGCTCATTTATCATGTAATCATCTAAAAATTATCGAAGAATCCGGGATCAATGCTATTATTCCCGCCTATCTGCGCTTTTTTTCCGGAAATGAGGAGACCGGAAGGTCTAATCTCTATGTCATAGATACTGATTTTTCTACAATGGATACAAAACTCTCAAAAGTCCTCCCTACCATAAAAAAATGGTATCCCAATTTTATGAAATTCAAAACCCTTGAGTGTGGCTCCTTTACGGGAATATGCGAGGGGACTTGGGTGAAGGATGATGGGTATTATCCTGATTCTTTAAAGCTCCTGGCTTCGGAGATGGATACAATAGCCCGGGAAAATAATGCGGATATCCAGATTATCAGGGACATTCCATTACATCATTATCAGTATTATAAAGATGTTCTTATTCCCCAAGGGTATTATCCCGTACCCGGTTTTCCCGATACTGAAATTGATATCAGATGGGAGAGTGTCGAACACTATTTATCTGAGGTAAAAAAGAGAATAAGAATTCCTCTTAAGAAATATCTAAGAAATCTTAAAGAAAAATACAATATCGATTATGAGTTTATAACTGATTATAAAGATATTGTCCCCACAATGACCACTCTCTGGGAGAATGTACATCATAAGGCTCATGATTATCAACGGGAGGTTCTCACGGAAAGGTATTTTTCCGCAACCGCCACTTATCTTCGGGGAAAGAGTGAAGTTCTGGTGTTTAAAAAAGATAACCGGATAATCGGTTTCATGTTATCTTTTTTCGATCATGATACCTACTATGGATGGAATTTTGGTGTTGACTATTCAATACCGGATTATAATCAAATCAATGTATACAGGATAGGCATCCTCTTACGTATTCAGCGGATCATCGATTTAAATCTAAAGCATTTTAATCTTGGTATCACCAATTATTCCCTTAAAATGGAAATGGGGGCGAGGGTTATTCCCCTTGTATATTTCATTAAACATGCAAAAAACAGCAATTATTCGGGTGCACTGGCAAAACTGCTTTATACGAATATCCATCATCCTGATACCGGACTTCATAAACCATTTAAAAATTATGATGCAAATTCCTTTGATTATCCCCGTTATATACTCGGGATCAAAGCTGATCAGAAGACGCTGCCGGATAATGATATGTTCTTAAAGGTATCGAAATATCAAAGAACAAATTATATCCGCCTGGCTGAATTATATAATTTCTATCCTGAGTTCAAAAGTGCCCAGGAATCTTCAATAAAGATGAATAATAATGAAAGAATCGTACTCCTCGGGACCAATTCATATCTTGGTGCCGCTACCTTTCCGGAAGTCAAAGAAGCTGCTATTGCAGCTGTCGAGAAATATGGCACCGGTTGTTCAGGCTCGCCCTTGCTGAACGGCACCCTGGACCTGCACCTGGAATTGGAAGAGGAACTGGGGAAATTTTATAACGGGAAATCAGTGATTCTTTGCAGTACCGGATACCAGACGAACCTTGCAGGAATTTCCGCACTCGCCACATCCGGGGATGTTCTGATTTATGATGAGAGGAATCACAGAAGTTTGGTTGATGCCGCTAAATTATCGGGAGCGAATCTTTATGTGTACAAACATAATAACATGGAACATCTGGAATTAATTCTCTCCAAATGCAGGCAGAAAAGAAAGATGATTGTCACTGATTCCGTCTTTAGCATGGAGGGAATAATCGCCGATTTGGTAAAAATCACTGAATTGGCGGAGAAATATAATGCAAGGACATATATTGATGAGGCTCACGGTGTCGGTATTTTCGGATCACATGGCAGGGGTGTATGCGAGCTGCTGGGGGTAGAGGATCGAGTTGACCTGATTATGGGAACCTTCAGTAAAAGTTTTGCTTCCATCGGAGGTTTTATCGCGGGTAAAAAAGAAGTGATTGATTTTATCAAACATACCGGAAGTCCTCATATTTTTTCAGCGAGTCTGCCCCCGGCTTCGATTGCATCGGTAATAGCTGTATTGAAGATAATTTCCGAAAAGCCGGAATTAAGTGCGGAACCCTTGAAAAAGGCAAAATATATGGCCGATGCATTACATTCCATGGGGTATAATGCCTCTTTTAAGGGGACACAGATCGTGCCGGTGATTTTCGGGAATGAAACCCTTGCAATGGCAGCCTATAAGCGGTTTATGGAAAATGGGGTATATGTAAACCCGGTACTTCCTCCCGCGGTTCCCGAAGAGAGCTCCGGTTTTCGGACCAGCTATATTGCGACACATAAAAAAGAGGATCTGGATTATGCCCTGAGTATTTTCGAAAAACTGAAAATCGATTTTCATTAAAGGAGGAGAATATGTTAAAAACTGACGACCGTATTTCAAAAGTAAATGAATTGCTTGAATCCGTAATGAAAAATAAAAAAGTGATTATTCCCGAACAAAACCTTGTCGACGATCTTAATCTCAATTCCATACAATTCATGGAACTTATCGGAAAAATAGAGACCGAGTATGATGTGATCGTCCCGGTTCAAAAACTTACCTCTATTGTACGTGTATCCGATTTATATAAAGTTATACAAAATATCGAGGAGTTCTGCTCATGAAAAACAGAACCGGCAAAGATATTTTAGAACACTTTAAGGAGGACAGATATAATTTTGAGATCATTAGAAACAATCTTAAATCATGCCATTCAAGAGGCATCCATATTCTTGATGATCAGGTGAATGAAATAGGTTATTATACGTATAGTGAAATATATAAGAAAGCGGGGAATTGTGCTCAAAAATTAAATAAGCTTGGAATAGAAAAAAACACCCGTGTTCTGTTGTCGGCACAAACTGACATCCGGTTCGTGATTACCTGGCTTGCATTGATTCAACTGGGGGCGATACCGGCCACATTACCCCCGCGCTCTGCTTTTTTTTCAAGAGATATATACATTAACAGAATAAGGGAAATTATTCCTTTTTTTAATAATTTTATCTGTTATGATAATGAAGTTCCCTATATTCAAAATATCTGCGAGGATAGAAATCATCAGATAAATCTGATTGTCATCGGGAATCTTTTTTCCGAATCCTCTCCCCAGGAGGATCAGGATAACCCGGCACCGGAGAATATTCCGCTCTATAACGACACGGCGTTTATTCAATTTACATCCGGGAGTATGTCGACACCCAAAGGAATCATTATTACATTTAAAAATCTTTTAAATAATATCCGGGGAATATATACCAGGCTTGAATTAAATCCGGAGACGACAATTATAGGGAACTGGCTTCCGTTATATCATGATATGGGTCTTGCGGGATTTTTTTTGCTGAGTCTCTTCACTCAATCGACACTTCTCATGGTATCGCCTATTTCCTTTATAAAACGTATGGCTAATTTTATGCGTCTTATATCAACATATAAAATAACTGTTTCCTGCATGACAAATACAGTATTGGATATTATTTTACACCGGTATAAAGAAGATGACTATAAAGATATCTCCCTGGATTCTCTGACATGGCTGGGGGTCGGTGCGGAACCCATCAATATCAAAACCCTGGAAAATTTTCAGACAATCTTTAAAAAGCATGGTCTGAAAGAGAATGTCGTATCACCCTGTTATGGATTGGCTGAATCAACATTAGCTGTCAGTATGGTGAAATCCTTTGAAGGTTATTCCGTGAGCACAATAAACGGACGTTCTTTTCCCACGGTGGGTACCATCATTGAGGGTACGGAAGTAAAACTTGATACAACTTTATCCTACAGCGGTGTCGGGGGAGTGATAAAAATACGAGGTGATTCAGTCTCCACACATTCCATAGTAAAAGGGAAAAGGATCAAAAAAACAGATGATGACGGATTTTACAATACAAAGGATATCGGATATTTTGTTGGGGATAAGCTCGTGATTCTGGGAAGAGCCGATACCATGTTTATTGTTAACGGTGAAAATTTCTTTTCTCATGAAGTCGAATCCCTGCTTATCAATTCACGATTATTGCAACGGCCTAATGTCACCTGCATACCAATAACCTATTCGGATCCGGATAAAAATACCGGCCTTGTTGTCATATATGAAGTGAATGGCATTAAAAAGGAAGAGAAATTAAAATTAGATGAACAACTTGCGAGCCTTATTATCAAAAACACCGGCTTAGTTATCGACAAATTTGTGGCTGCAAAACGTGGATCGATCCTTTATACAACCAGTGGTAAAATTCAATACAACACCATGAGAAACCTTTATGAACGAGGTGATATATCGGATTATTTTAGAGATGATCATTAATACTTCATTTGGAAATAAAGAGCAATGTACC
>JAFGRV010000171.1 GCA_016934975.1 Spirochaetales bacterium
AAATTTTTGATTTCACGCGAACCTGCGTTTCGCTATTATTCCTGATATTCTTGTAAAAAAACAAGAATATCAGGAATAATAGCATAACAGAAAAACAAATAAATTAAAATACCAATTTATCCCTTTATCAACTTGATAAAACGGGCTACTTTCCCGTGATCTTTTTTCCCCGGTGATTGTTCGAGTTTGGAGGAAGCGTCAATAAGTTCAGGGGAGAATTTTTCAATAATTGTTTTTACATTTTCCGGACCCATACCCCCGGCAAGCCAGAGAGGCAGAATCTTTTGTGCCTGGGAAATGAGGTGTTCCGGGATGACCTTCCCGGTTCCCCCGTGGGCAGTGTCTGAAAAAGCATCGATAAGAACCCGCGGAGAGTTGTAGTGTTTAATCCTATCAACATCCTTTTCATTCTTAATCCGGAGGGCTTTGTAATAAGGGAAGCCTGTCGAATAACATCTCTCCGGTTCTTCGTCTCCATGAAATTGAATCGCGTCGATAAGGCCTGAATACAAGAGTTTTTTTACTCCGGGATCAAGAGTATGTGCTTCCGTCACCACAACCCCTACTTTTAAAATATCACATTCTTTCAGGTCGTAGAGAAGTGACGGATCGACTTTTCGTTTTGACGGAGCAAAGATAAAACCAAGGATATCTGCGCCGCATTTTTGAGCATGATACGCATCCTCTTTATTCGTAATCCCGCAAATCTTTACAAAAGGTTTTTTCCGTTTATAGAGTTTTTCCCAGAAATCGTGCTTCTCTAACGAATACGCACCGAACAATGCATCTATAAGCGAGGGATCACGGACAACTGCCTCACCCACGAGGATTCCCCTGAATCCCGAACCCAGGGCGATCATGGCGTCCTCCTGATGATGAATGCCGGACTCAAAAAGAAGATTCGTATCCCATGTAATCATTTGTTTCATGGAAAGGGGAATTGTCAAATCAACCCGGAAACTGGAGAGATTTCTGGAATTGATACCGGTCAGGACCGGTTTAATTTCTTTAACTTTATCAATATCTTCTTTGTCATGGACTTCTACTAGGGCTTCCATGCCAAGCTCTTTTGTTCGTTTATACATCCCATCAATCTCTTGCTTTGTGAGGATTGAAGCGATAAGGAGAACGGCGTCCGCGCCGGCACGATACGATACATCTATATCCTCCAGGGAGAGGAGAAAATCTTTCCTGAGCACCGCCGCATCGGGAAATGATTCTTTGACGCGGATTAAATCGGAAAGGGACCCTGCAAAGTAATGAGGTTCCGTAAGGACGGATATGGATTTTACACCTTTTGAATAATAAAGTTCCGCTTGTTTTTGAGCATCGAGATCAATGGAAATATTCCCTTTGGAAGGGGATTTCCGTTTTACTTCACATATTAAAAAAGGATCTTTTATAAATGTGTTAAGGGGGGCGATTCTTTTTTCCGGAAGAGATGCTCCCATGGCAAAACCTGTTTTTTTTATAAGTTCTTTTCGTTTATGTACAATTTCCGTAAGAATGTCCATCATTGATCCTTTATACTCCCAAAGCAACGACAAAAATAGTGTCACATATTCCGGAAAAAAGTCTGTTCCTGCACAAAGAAGATTCCTTACTTGTTTATTTCGGCAGAAAATCCGTTTTTATTAAGAGGTTGATGTAAAAAGTACTCTGTGTCAGGTGAGGGCCTGGCTTTCCAGGATAATCTGTTCAAGTTTCATTTTTACACTTCCATCGGCATATGCTTTTTTTGCTTTTTCATATCCTTCCTGAATACTTTGGACATTTCCGGCTATATAAAGTGCAGCGCCTGTATTAAGAAGGACTGCTTCTCTGATACCGGGATAGTCATCTCCGGAAAGTATCGCCCGGGCAATTTCCGCGTTCTTTTTTGCATCCCCGCCTTTCAGTTCTTCCGAGCGGTAGATATTAACCCCGATTGTCCGTGGGTCGAGCACATAATCATTTTCTTCACCGTCTTCATTGATCTCGATTATTCTGGATACCGAGGATACGGATATCTCATCCATTCCGTCAAGACCATGAACAACCATTATCCTTTTTACACCGAGCAATCGTGCCGCCCGTGCTACGGGGAGACAAAGGTCTCTGGAATAAACACCGATAAGCTGATGTTCGGCTCCCGCGGGATTGGAAAGGGGTCCGATGAGATTAAAGATGGTTTTTATCCCCAGTTCCCGCCGTACCTGAACCGCGTGTTTCATCGCCTTGTGATAAAGAGGCGCAAAAAGGAATGCAAAGCCCGTGTTTACCAGGAGAGTTGTGGTTGATTCCGGGTCAAGGTCGATTTTTATACCGAGTTCTTTGTAGAAATCCGCGCTTCCGCTTTTACTGCTTACTGCGCGGTTACCATGTTTTGCCACGGAAACACCACAGGCAGCGGCAAAAATAGCGCATAATGAAGAAATATTGAAGGTCCCCAGACCGTCACCACCGGTTCCGCAGGTGTCGACCAGGGGCTGATCCACTTCGATTCGTTTCCGCTTTTTTTTTAGGATTGAGGCACATCCCGCGATTTCTTCCGCTGCCGGACCTTTTGCGTTTATTGCAGCCAGGTATGCGGCGAGCTGGCTGTTGGTGACGTTGCCCTCGGTGACTTCGTCCATGAAACTTTCCGCTTCATCGAAGCTCATATTTTCGCCTTTGATTAATTTCACGAGTATTTCTTTCATATCTAAAGATTCCCGTTTATAATGAAGAAAGTTCTGGAGCAGCCGTTTGCCGAATTCCGATGCCATGGATTCTGGATGAAACTGGATACCTTCCACAAGAAATTTTTTGTGGCGAAGTCCCATTATTTCTCCGTCCTTCGCAACAGCGGTTATTTCCATGGAATCGGGAACGGAATCTTTACTGACAGCGAGGGAATGGTATCGTGTAAAGCGTGACGGGGAAGCTATGTTCCGGAAAAGACCTTTTCCGTCGAGAGTAATCTCTTCCACCTTGCCGTGAACAATCCGCTTCGCCTGAATTATTTCCGCGCCGAAGGCATAACCGATAGCCTGATGCCCGAGGCAGACACCGAGTATAGGTATTTTTCCTTTAAAGTATTTAATTGTTTCAACGGAAATCCCGGCGTCTTCCGGGCGGCCGGGGCCCGGGGAGATAATGATCGCTTCCGGTTTAAGGTCTGCAATTTGTTTTACATCCGTAATCGCATCATTCCTGAACACCTTGACTTCTTTATCAGTGATCTCGCACAAATACTGGTAAAGGTTATACGTAAAAGAATCATAATTATCGATTATTATATACATATCAGACCTCCACTCCGGTAGCCTTTCCCAACGCCATGAGTTTGCTCGATGTTTCTATATATTCTTTTTCCGGGTCGGAATCATAGACAATTCCAGCTCCGGCTTGCAGTACAAGCAAATCCTTCCTTTTAAAGGCGCTTCGTATGGTGATGCAGGAATTAAGATCACCTCCCGGCTCAATCCATCCAACAACACCGGCGTAAAAGGACCGCTTTTCCGGTTCAAGGGCGTCGATTATTTCTATTGCTTTTATTTTGGGTGCCCCGGAAACAGTGCCCGCGGGAAATGTCGCCCTGAGGGCATCGATACCGGTTCTGTCTTTTTCAAGGATTCCCTCTACCTGGGACACAATATGCATGACATGCGAATATTTTTCGATTATCATACATTCCGTTACATGCACGCTTCCCGGGGTGCAGACCCGTCCGATATCATTCCTGGCAAGATCCACAAGCATCAGGTGCTCCGCGCATTCCTTTTCATCTGCCAGAAGCTCTTTTTGTAAAGCAATTTCTTCTATTTCATTTTTCCCCCGTTTCCGGGTTCCTGCAATCGGGCGTATTTCCACTTTTTTGCTCTTTACTTTGACATGAACTTCCGGGGAAGAACCAAAGAGCTGGAAATCCCCAAAGTCGAGGCAAAAAAGGTAGGGTGAGGGATTTAAAGACCGTAGATTCCTGTATGCTTCGATGGCGGGGAGATCTGTTTTAATATAGACCCTCCGGGAAAGCACTCCCTGAATAAGATTCCCTTTGATAATCTCGTCCTTCACCTTTAATACACCTTTCATATAATTCTCACGGTCTCCGGGTATATCCTGTACAACAGCGGAATATTCTTTAATCCGGGGTGTCATAAAATTAAAATCGAGATCATTTATCCGTTTTTCCACATCTGCCAGTGCGGCCTCCAGATCAATTTCTTTTTCCTTATAATTTAATCCAAGGAGAAAAATAGAATCGGTATAGTGATCGAAAATAAGGAAAATATTTCCGACTATAAAATATGCATCGGGGATTCCGATTGTGTCCGGTTTGCGGATCATTTTAATCGTATCAAATTTTGCGGCGCTTTCATAGGTAATATACCCGATTCCCCCCGCGGGTACCGGAAAATCATAATCTGTTACTTCATGCTGATTTGCTATATAGAGAAGAACATCAAGTATGTCCCGGGACTTGCTTTTCACCTGGAATTGTTTGTTATCCCGTTGAATAAATATCCCTTTTTTTGATTCGAACACCCGGAAAGCCTCGTTTAAGAGAAGAAGTGACCATCGCTCTCTTCCTTTATGAAAAGATGCCGATTCCAGAATAACTTTTGCATTAAGCTTTAAAGCAAGAGAAAAAGGAGTAAACCGTTCACCCGGAATAATTTTCAGGAGTCCATTTTTAATTTTAATTGTACTACCCAATGAATTTACCTCCTCAAAAAAAACCGTACCATACCCAAATTTAAAAAAGCCGCACTATCCCTGCGGCAGGGAACTGTGAGCAGTGATTAATATGATGCACATTGCTTTTCCCATGTGTTTATTAATCTGCTGCCGTTAATAAAGCATGAATTTCTTCCGTAACCAGGATAAATGTAGCTTTTAATGCATAGAGTGTCAAGCATTTTATGCTCAGAGGAATTTGCGATGTAGCCCTTAGATAAGAATTAAGGAAGAATTCACACCCCCCAATAGATCACAGATCAAAAGGATTATGTCTGATGGACAGATGTTCCTCATGAGTGTGTGTAGCGCGGGTTGGTCCAATATTTTAAAGCTACATCGCAATCTCCCCACCATCATACTGGTTGACAGTTAAACTTTATCCATCTAAACTAAAGGAAACTATATTCTTTAATTATAAAAGGATTATTTTATCAATGCATATGGTCGTAAAGAAAGAAACATTTAAAAATTGCAATAAGGAATATATTTTAAATAAATATGCTCCTGATGATATTGATAAAATAGGATCAAAACAGTCAGATATCCCTGAATTAGCGAAAAATATATCTTTCATAAAAAATATAAATGCAATCCTGCCTGTACTTCCAACTTACCATGAATTTCATTTAGCTGATGCAACAAATATGAATTTCCTTGAGCCCGAAAGTGTTCATTTAGTTGTTACTTCACCTCCATATTGGACTCTAAAAAAATATAATAGCCATGAAAGACAATTAGGTGATTTCACTGATTATGAAGCATTTTTGATTGAACTAAAAAAAGTGTGGGAATCTTGTTATAAAGCATTAGTCTCTGGCGGCAGATTGATCTGTGTTGTTGGAGATGTTTGTCTTTCTCGACGCAATAATAATGGTCGCCATACTGTTGTTCCTCTTCACGCCTCCATTCAAGAAATGTGCCGTAAAATTGGATTTGATAATCTTGCTCCGATAATTTGGCATAAAATATCTAATGCTTCATATGAATCTAATAAAAAAACATCATTTTTAGGTAAACCCTATGAACCAAATGGGATAATAAAAAATGACATTGAATATATACTCATGGAAAGAAAACCTGGAGGGTATAGAAGCCCTTCTGCAATTGAAAGAACATTTAGTGTAATTTCAAATAATGATCATAAAGAGTGGTTCTCACAAATATGGAATGGACTAACTGGGGCTTCTACAAAAAATCATCCGGCGCCTTATCCAATTGAACTCGCTCGTAGATTAATTCGTATGTTTAGTTTTACAGGTGATATAATTTTAGATCCTTTTTTAGGCTCAGGAACTACTTCTATTGCAGCATGGTTATCTGGCAGGAATAGTATTGGAGTTGAAGTTGATGAAAGATATTTTGAAAAATCAATACAACGCTTTAAAAAAGAATCTTGTTTGCTTACCTCAAATCATCAGATTGAAATATTTAAATAAAGGAAATATTTTATGTCAATTAATATTGATGCTTTTAATAAAATGACTCCGGATGCTTTACGCCATTTCTGGCAATATAGAGAAATTGCGGCTAAAAATCAAGAATCTAAAGGTATGAGCGATCAAGGTAATCGTTCTCGTGTTACCGCAGGTAAAAATCTTGATGGTTTTATTCAAATGATAAAACAACTAATTGTTGATAATGGTATTTCTGATGTTAGTATTTATAGCCAAGGCAAGTCTAATTTAGTAATACCGGGTTTTTTTCGACCGGTTAAAAATTGGGATTTACTTGTAATTGTAAAAAATCAATTATTAGCTGCAATCGAATTTAAATCACAAGTAGGCCCCTCTTTCGGAAATAATTTCAATAATCGGGTAGAAGAAGCAATTGGAAATGCGACTGATTTAAATACAGCATTCAGAGAAGGTGCATTCGGGGAATCCCAAAAACCGTTTGTTGGATATTTTTTTATTCTTGAAGAATGTGAAAAATCTTTATCACCTGTTCGATTTACGTCACCTCATTTTCAAACTTTTCCGGAATTCTCTGAAACGAGTTATGCAGTAAGATACGACATATTTTGTAGAAAACTGGTTCAGGAAAGATTATACGATTCTGCATGCTTGCTTTTAACTAATAAATCAAATTATAAAAATGGCAATTATCGTTCCCTGAGCGAATTAACAAGTCCAAAGAGTTTTATTTTATCATTAGCAAGTAAAATTGCAGTATTTTCTTCTGTATTATAAATAATACGCCGCATGAACTGTTCAAGTTAAAGAAAATGAGGGAGAGCAGATAAAATAACAGGGCGAAAAAAAAGTAAACATAATCAAAGTTCCATTTCAAAATAAATGCTTCGACAATAGAACCCCGGACTATAGAAAAATGCTCTACTGTTATTAGAAAATTTCCTCGCGAATAATTCGAAGCTAAATCAGATGGCGATAAGAGCTGCATTACTACTTTATTAAAAATGTATATTTATAAGGAACCCGGGAAATCAGGAAAATATGGGGAAGGAGAATACGTAGCAAAAAGGGATATAAGATTGAGTGTGGGAATTTCCGAAGATATGAAAAAAAGGAAAAAACTATGATGGATTTTATATGGTCAACTGCCGGGATTAGGAGCAGCGGATGGAGACGGAATTTTTGGAGGAGTGATTGGAAGTATGAAAAAAATAGTTGATATTTTTGTACTTTGTCATTATTATTGCAGCAGGGTTTGTTGTGCGGATACATTATAAGATGAATTTCGTAGGTTTTGTTTTTTATGAATTTAATATAATGTTATAGGTAATCTTTTTTGACCAATACTGCAATATTATAATATATAGAGGAGTATGTATGAAACGAATCTTTTTCAATAATAGACATGCTAAAATACTGATTTTATTAATAGTAAGCATATTGAGTTCTTGCCTTTCTAGTGATGAAGAAAGGTTGACAAATGATGCAGATCGTTACCTTGATACGTATAAAAA
>JAFGRV010000172.1 GCA_016934975.1 Spirochaetales bacterium
AAATTTTTGATTTCACGCGAACCTGCGTTTCGCTATTATTCCTGATATTCTTGTAAAAAAACAAGAATATCAGGAATAATAGCATAAAAAAATGATGAGGAATCGATCCGGATTTTTTTTTTAGTGTAGCAGCCACCGGAATCTCTGAAAGGGAAAATAAATAAGGAATATTTTTCCTCTCACATATTCGATGTCAAGGAACCCGAATTCTCTGCTGTCCCTGCTATACTTTCTATTATCTCCTAAAACAAATATTTTTCCTTCAGGGATATGGTAAAACCCTTCATTATAGGTTGTTTCACCAGATACATAGGCTTCTTCCAGAACACAATTATTCACAACGACACTTTCTTTTGTCATTTCAATGGTTTCCCCGGGTAAACCAATAATCCTTTTAATGAGCATCTCTCTTTGTCCCGGTAATTCAAAAACCACGATATCCCCACGTTTAAGGGGACTATAAAATAAAGGTGTTCCTTTATGGCTATCTTCCACGGAGACCATTTTCCAGGAAAGAATGTAATCCCCATGATGAAGTGTTTCTCTCATGGATCCGGCTGTTACAATATAATGCCCCATAAAAAAAACCCTTAAAACCATGAGAAGAAGGATTGTTGATAAGAACACATACGCAAGAATAGATAAAGGTTTTATTTTCTTCATATATACACACCTGTTCAAAGTTTTTCATTTCAAGGGTATCCGGATTTTTATATATCTGATATCTCGAATATATCAGTATATCACTCATAAACCCTGAAGGTAAAATGAAATCACCCTTCATTTTTTTCTTGATTCTTTTCATTTTGTTCGACACTATACACTCATATGATAATTTTATATCGACTTTATGGAAAAAATCTTTTTTTCCTCATAGTTATCTCCCTGTTTATTCTGGTTTATCCTTTATATAGTGAGGAAAACGGAACTCTTCCGGAAAAGCAGACAATAGTGCTTGTCCCACCTGAAAATCTCACCCGGGATAGTGATTATGATTATCTTAAAGATGTCATCAATAATGTATTAATTATCAATCTTAATAAAATAGAGAGTCTGACGATTATTACCACCATAGAAAATACATCTCTCATGTCAAGGGAACCAATTGATCTTGATACCTTTCTCACTGTTTTATATCGTGATTATTCAATAGAAAATTACCTAAAATGCGAATATTATGTGAGCAAAGAGACACTTCATGTACTTATCAATCTCTGGGACACTGTATCATTACGGATAAAAAATACCTCTATTCATACAATGCCTGCCGATCTGGATATGCTGAAAAATATCGAGTGGATGAGCAGCCAGGTTGCGACAAATGTCGGGAAAATCCTGCCGGCCCTGGAACGGGAAGCACGGATTAAACGCCAGGTCCGCTCACGCTTATTAAAAAAACTAAATCAGGAAGAAATACGGTTAACTACTATATTCGAAAAAAAGCATGAATTGCAGGGAGCACTCTTTACAGGGCTCAATCTGGGAAGGACGATTGTCTCCTGGTCCTCGACAGGTTTTCTCCTTTCTCCCTCCTTTAACCTTGAATATTCTCACTTTTTTTCAAATTCCCTTCACTTCCGTGTAGGGTGTGAGTATTTGCCTTTCGATTTAATGGATTCACGGGGTTACCGGACAGAACTGAGCATTGAAACTCTTTTCGGTTTCCAGACACTTTCACTTTCCTCATTTACCGCGGATATAGGAGTGGCAATAATTTATGATTATAATAGTCGAAGCTCGGCACTCTCATATTATGGTGAGAATCAGGAGGTCGTTATTCAGCCAACCATCCATCGACTTTCCGTTTCCCTGCCCATACACATAGGATTATCTCTTTATTTGCATTCTTCCTTTTTTTTAAATTTCAGGTTCAAATATCATGGTCTTACGTATACCTTTGAACCCCTTCCCCCTTCCGAATATGGTGCCGGCGGGGACCTGTGGAAGTATAATAAAGGATTTTCACCGTGGAACCTTGTCTGTATGTCTTTGGTGACACAGATAGGATTTCGATTCTAAAACAAGTATACTGCCAATTATTTAAATTGTCAGTATTTCCAATTATAGTAATTTTGTTATTTCTTTGTACCAAAAGCAATTATGAATACGTGCGTTATGACAGGAAATAACAAAATTAAATCAGTTGAGTATACAATTGAAAAAAAGGAGTGTATCAGCCCATTATGCTTTTTGTTACAAACAAAAAAATGATATTGGTGATTCTCATGACTATGGTATTTCCGGTCTTTGTAAGCTTTCATGCCTATGGACAGGACAAACCTCTTCTTGCAGTATTGGACCTCGATCATTCGGGAATATCGAAACGTGAGGCTACCCTTCTTACGGATATAATTACCATGAATATAATGGAAACAGGGACGTTTCATCTTATAAGCCGCCCGGAGAGGACAAATCTCTTAAACGCACATGGGTTCCCATTAAAAGAAAGCAAGATAGCGAACTATTATCCGGAAATAGCATCACTTATTTATGCGGATTACATAGTCGGAGGAATCATAAAAAAAGAAAAAAAGACCGTTACCATCGCACTTCATTTATATGAAAAGGAAAGTCAACACATTATAAAGGCGGAAGAAAAAGATTACATCTCTTTGGAAGAGGGGATGAACAACATGAGAGAATTCGTAAAGGAATTGCTTTCCGGGGTTTCATATAAAGTTTCTTCCGAAGATTTCTCACAAAAGGTCATAAATTCCCTGGCCCCGGTTCCAATAAAAGAAAGAATTCTTTTTTTATTTCATAAAAACCATACAACCCCGGATTGGGCAAGGATTAAAACATTGATTTATATCCTTATTAATCATTTAACTGAAAACCCCGGGTATCTCACCTTTTTTACGGAAATAGAGAAAGACGAGGGATTTCTTACCAAAGAAGATCTTCAAATCCTCGCAGGCCGCAAACAATGTCAAACAATTGTATTATGCAGCGAAGAAGAGGAAGTATTCTTTTTAACTTTATACGAAAGCGATGGGGTGGAAAAATTACGAGTACCTCTCTCCCGGGATTTTGATCCCGGGGAAAAAGCAAAAGAGATAATAGTAAAAGTAACGGCTCTTGCTCATATTTCACAGGAATCATTAATCAAGGAAATCG
>JAFGRV010000173.1 GCA_016934975.1 Spirochaetales bacterium
AAGAGATTCTTTTTTTATTATTTATAGTGCACGACTCATGGATAGGTAGTTAAGTGTAAAATCCGGGTCTTTATCTTTTCGTTCAATAAGCATGCTGTGCAAAAGGGTACTTATTTTTTAAGGAGTGTTCTTTATTGAAAAAACGTCTGACTATAGGGTTCCTGATAGATTTTTTCACAGATGATTACCAGGCAGAGATACTGAAGGGAATCGTCAATGAGACTGAAAGATTAGATCAAAATCTTGTTTGCTTTTGCGGGGGTCCCCTTGAATCCCCCAAAACCCATCACCAACCGAGAAACGCAATTTTTGATCTGGTACATAAAAATAATGTTGATGGACTTATCATCCTTGGCTCAACTATAGGTAATTTTGTTGATATAGAAGTACTCCAGAAATTTTATAAGCGTTATGCAGCGTTTCCTCTGGTAAGTCTTGGTATTGATATAAGGATCGATGGAATTCCCAAAATTTTTGTTGATAATGCCATGGGGATGCGGAGTATTGTTGAACACCTGATTTCATCCCATGGATGCAGAAGAATAGCTTTTATCAGGGGAACAGAAGATAATATAGAATCAAAAATCAGGTATTATGCATATAAAGAAGTCTTGATGCAGTATAATATTCCTTTCGATTCTCAATTGGTCTGTCCGGGGGATTTTTATTTCGGTTCCGGGGAAAGGGCTGTTTCACTCCTCCTTGATGAACGTAAAATTCACTTCGACGCATTAGTCGGCAGTAATGATATTATGACACTGGAGGCCATGAGAGAACTTCACAAAAGGGGGATTCAAATTCCCCACGAGGTTGCAGTGGCTGGGTTTGATGATATCGAAGAATGCAGATATATCAGCCCTCCCCTCACAACAGTGCGTCAGCCTTTATTTCGAATCGGGCAGGAGTCGGTACGGACAGTTATGAAATTAATTCGAGGAGAGACAGTGGAATCAATTCAGTACTTTCCTGCCGAGTTGATCCTCCGGCGGTCATGCGGGTGTTTTGAGTACAGGAACTACTTTGAATCAATATCAGATATAAATGAGACAGCTTCTTTGGAGGATAAAGAAGAAATCCTAAATAATTATATTTTACAAGCCATCTCTTCTTCACATACATTAATGATTAAAAGCGATGGAGCTAAAATCCTCGGAGAATCCCTTGTTAAGGCAGTAAAAACAGATAATGTAGAAATATTTTTAAAGGAATTCAAGATCATACTTTATAATTCTCTGGACAAGGGATATGAAATTCTGGAATGGCAAAGAATTATAAGAGATTTACTCAATAAGCTCTGGGTATTAATTGCTTCACCAGGCTATGCTCCTTTTTTTACTCACCTTGCAGGAAGGATAGAGGAAATAATCTGGGAACATAAGATGGAGCAATTATTTGTTCATAAAAAGCAATCAAACGAATTAACGAGAACACTTCATGTTATCAGTATTGAACTTATCACTACTTTTAGTCTTACACGACTTAAAAATATACTCGATAGTACGCTCCCTGCCCTGGGGATAAAACATTTTTACATAGCCCGGTACATAAAAGAATTTGATGAACAAAAAAAAGTACAATTGTACATTGCGTATAATAATGGAAATATTATAGATCTTCCGCCGAAAGAAAGCATCTGTGTTGAGCATGAGCTTTTACCGGCAGCTTGTTTTAACAGGGATGAAAGATATTCACTTTTAATTATGGCTCTTTATTTTAAAGAAGAGCAGATCGGATATGTTTCATATAATATCGCGCCTCTCGAAGGTCTTATTTATGAGACCCTCACCATTCAGCTCAGTTCCACTCTTATGGGTGCTCATCTGGTTGAGGAAATCGAAGAAACTCAGAAAGAAGTCTTGTATACCTTGGGTGATATGCTCGAGGCGCGTTCCTTCGAAACAGGGAGCCATGTAAAGCGTGTGGCGGAATATTCATACATTCTCGGCATTAAATATGGTTTATCCGAAGAAGAAGCACGGCTTTTAAAACATGCCTCCCCGATGCATGATATTGGAAAACTCGCCATCGGAGACTCTATTCTCGATAAGCCGGACAGGCTGACAATAGAAGAATTTGAGATCGTAAAGGCTCATACATCCATAGGATATGAGATGTTTAAATCATCTGAAAGAGAATTATTAAAAACAGCCGCGATTATTGCACATCAACATCATGAACGGTTTGACGGAACAGGATATCCCCGCGGGTTAAAAGGGGAGGAAATACATATTTTTGGACGTATAACCTGTATCTCCGATGTCTTTGATGCCCTTGGTAATAGTCGTGTTTATAAGAAAGAATGGCCTATCGACCGGATTCTTCTCTTTATTAAAGAACAACGGGGAAAAATGTTCGATCCGATCCTTGTGGATTTATTATTTGAAAGTATAGATGAGATATTGATTATTCGGGCTTCATTTTAATTCAGTTTTTTCTTTATTCCCGGTTTATGGGGATACAAAAATAAAATGTACTCCCTATCCCCGGTTCACTTTTTACACCTATTTTCCCATGGTGTCCCTCGACAATTTTCTTGGCGATTGCCAACCCCAAGCCAGTGCTCTCTTCTCCTCCGGTCGGTTTTACACTCGTTCTCTCAAAAGCTAAAAAAAGTTTCTGCAATTCATCTTTAGGAATTCCCTGTCCCTGGTCAATAACGCTTGTCTCCATCATTTTATCAATTTCTTTTGCTTCAATAAGGATTTTGGTTTTTGGATATGAGTATTTAATCGCATTATTTATAAGATTATTCAATACTTGTTCGATTTTGTTTCTGTCAAAAGGGAAAATATATGGTTTGGTTGTAAATAGGAATTTAAGGTCTATTTGCTTTTGTTCGGCAAAGACTTTATTTAATTCAATTATTTCCTCAAGTATCGATATATAATCATATTCTTCTATATGAAGTTGAAGCTCCCCTGCCTCTATCTTGGAAATATCCAATACTTCATCTATCAATTGAAGCATGAACTTGCTTGTCCTGGAAATTGTTTTAAGAAAATGATATTCGGTATTATCCATTTTTACTTTAATTCCCTTGAGCAGGAATTGCGAATACATTTGAATGACGCTGATTGGATTTCGTAAATCATGTGCGGCCATTCCAAGTAGTTTATTTTTTCTCTCATTAAGGTCTTTTAAGAAATCGTTTGCCTTTACCAGGGTATCTTCTTTTTCTATAAGCGCCTGTTCGTAGGATTTTTGTTGTGAAATATCCTGTATCATTAAAAGGAGATGTTTCGCGTTATTGAACATTATAGTAATCGAATTTAATGACGCGAAAAATGAAGTATTATCCATCCTTCTCAACTGAATCTCAAAATCTTCTATAAATCCGATTGTTTGTAGTGACTCAAGAAATAGAGTGAAATTATGGGGTTTTATTGAGAAATCAATCATTTTTTTATCGGTTAAGCCATTGTAGGGAGATTTTAAAAAAGCGCATAATTTTGCATTTGCCATGAGTATGGTACTATCCATTGTCATGATGCAGATACCTATAGGTGCATACTCGAAAAGAGTTCTGTATTGCTTTTCACTTTTTTTAAGATTTTCCGATTTATCCTTGAGCTCTTTGAACAGGGATTTATATGGAGATCGCAGGCTTGTTTCAATTATTGCTTTATATATAAAATAAAAAGCGGCTACTTTGAACATGTGACCTAAGAAATTAAAAAAACCGAATACACTGATATAGAAAGTGAATGAGAGTTCGGATAAAATCGTCGCTACCAAAGAAGCTAAAACAAGATAATAAACTTTATTGTCGAAATAACTTCGATTCTTAATAAATAAAAATAAGGAGATAAGGATAAATACGGAAATAATATATTCACTGATTTTTTTAAATAAAGTTAAACCTGAACCTTCAATATAACAATCCGGGAACATTCGAAAAAAAATTAATCCGATAAGGAGAGAGGTAACAACAAAGAATCCGAAAAAAACAGGACCTGTTTTTACTTTTCTCTTTAAAAAAATAAATGAAATAAGTAAGGATAGACTTTGTAAATAACGTGCGGCGATCCATAACTGTGTAGGGAGATTAGTATCATAACCGGTAAATATATTCATACCTGTATAGGAAAGAGTATGAACAAGATCTATTGAGGCGATGAAAAAGTACGAAATACCTAAAAATAACAGGAACTCTGACATATTGTATTGTTTTGAATTCCACGCTATCACGAATAATCCAAAAGCAATGACTATGCTGAATAATTCGGCGATCGTGTGAAGTAAGAGGGGATTGTTGAATGCTATAAAATAGAATAATACACAAAGACTGATAAATAGTATAAAGAAAGGAATTTTGCTTTTTATATTAAATAAATATGAATCTTTTTCCTCTCCCATAAATTTAATTTTAAACTTATTATATGATTTATGTCAATAATTTATTTATTCAAAACATACTCGCGACAATTATATCTAAAAGAGCTACAGTGAGACTTTTATACCATCCGGAACATTAAGGTCTGAATATCATGGGCTACTTGACAAAAGCTTTTTCTCTGTTATACATTAATAAAAGATGCAAATTGGAATTAAATATCTGCTTGAGATTCCTCATATTGATGAGATGCAGATTCAGATTGATGTAACAGATATAGAAAAATCTCATATATTTTCATTAAAAGACGGTGAGATTGTAAAACATAATTTAGTGACAAAAAAATATTTATATGAGTTAATTAACAAACAAGTCAATAAGGTAACTATCATCCCGGACGATGAACAGTTTACCACCATGATTACGTTTTTACGGGAAAGATTCCCTAAAATTTTTCCAAAACCGACAAATAGACTTTCTTTACGGCAACTTGAGACGATAACCCTTATGCAGGAGGAAATGAATAAATTTAGCGATAAAAAAAGATATATTTATCTGTTACAGGAAATAGTGACAAAACCAGACCTGGCAACGCAAAAGAAAGAGATTTTAATTCCATATTTAACCAGGCTGGAACCTAAAATTATTCAGAAAATACAGAAGCAGTTTCCCGATACCTACAAACTCGAATGTCTTGAAACGGAAAAAGGAATACTCATCATTACTATTTCAAGAGATCAAGGGGATGTCATGAATACAATCATGGCTGCTACAGACCTGGTCGCCAGGCTGGAAAAATATTTCCAACTTGATCTTGCATATGAGATCCAGGAAGCTTTGGATAAATTTACCAATAATATGCCGCGGTTAGTGGTGTTCGGTAATTATAAGTATATGGGGCCGGATAATACGGAGGTTATAAATGCAAAAGCCCGGTATACCTATCTTGAACTGCGCAACCGGGATATCTATATGAAATCACTTTTTATAGACCAGGTCAATTTGCAGGAAAACCGGGAAAAACTCGCCCAGGAAATACTCACGGCGTATAATCAACCATATTCGATCAAAAAAGTTGAAAGCAAACTTCCACTGAAAGAAGCGGATAAGAAAAAATTTCAGAACCTCCTGGATAAGCTGGATAAATATTATACGAAAGAGGATTTTTTAAAAGTATCAATCCAGTTAAAAACCCTGGAACCGATATTTCATGTTTCATTCTTAAAAAATCAGCTTGCAAATATACATAAACTTCATTCTTTTACAACAAAATGAAATACCGAATCATAAGTATAGGTGAAATTTTATTCGATATATTCCCCGATTATTCCACTATGGGGGGTGCACCCTTCAATTTCGCGTTTCATCTCCACCAGTGTGGTCACACCGTTGCATTTCTATCCCGTATCGGGAACGACCCCCCGGGTGAGAAGATCCTGGAATTTATGAACAGGCATCACATGCAGGCCGGTTTTATCAGCGTTGATCCCTCTCATAAAACCGGAGAAGTATCTGTCCGGTTGAACCCGGAAGGTGTTCCTGATTTTATTATTAAAGAAAATATGGCGTATGATTTTATACAACCACATGAACATATCCTCCGTTTTATGGAATCCGGACTCGATCTTTTCTATTTCGGAACTCTTGCACAGAGAAATCATGTTTCCAGGTCGACCCTGTTTGAGCTGCTTAACAAGTTACAGGAAGGGGTAATTATATTCTATGATATAAATCTGCGGCAAAAGTTTTACTCAAGAGAAATAATCGAAGAATCACTCTCGGTTTGTACTGTCTTAAAAGCGAATGATGATGAATTGACATGTTTAAAAGAGATGTTTTCTTTGCAAGGTGATGAATATGCAGCTGTACAAAAGCTTATCCGGATGTTTGATTTATCCTCGGTATGTATCACAAAAGGCGGCAAAGGGGCCTCTCTTTATCAACCTGATCATCAGTATCATATAAGAAAAAAAGAAAATACGGATACGTGTATTATCGATACTGTCGGAGCCGGGGATGGTTTCGCAGCGGGACTTGCAATCGGTTTGCTGTCACACGCGACTCCCGGAGAGATCCTTGTTAATGCAGATAGATTCGCCGGGGTATTGTGTTGTATTAATGGAGCGCTTCCTTCCGACAGTTCTTTTTATAAGCCGTACTTTCCGTGATGAAAACAGCGGTGAAGTAAAGGAGACGATGTTTCTTTTATATCCCATTTCAGGAATGATACGTAAAAAATGATACGCAGTCATTGTCAACATCACTTCTTTTCTGTATAATGTATTGATGCGTGTAAGGAGGCGACGATGAGTGACTATAATAGGAAGATTGGGGAATTACGAAGGAAGATAAGCCTCCGGAATTCAGAGATTCATGACCTCAAGCTGACCCTTGGTACTGACATTTCACAATTAAAACCGGATATCATACAAAGCACTCCCCTTTTTGCAGTCTATGAAAAGATCGGGGAATTGAGAAAAGCAATCCCTGAAAAGAAAAAAGCGATCAAAGAAATAAAAACCTTAGAGAGTCAGGGAGCGAATCTTGATCAAAAGCTTCTTGATTATAAAACTGCGTTATCCGAGCGAGAAAAGGAATATAAATTAATATATGAGAATATCGGGAAAGCGGCATTTGCATGTTTTAAAATGAACCGGGAAAAGCTGTTATCCTATGAATATCTTTTTATGGATCTTCTCAAGCTGGATGTCAAATTCGAGCAATTTAATAAAGTGGATATTTCCGAAGAAGACGAAGAGAAACATATAATCAGGCAGTTTATTGATGCTGCAAAATCCTTGTATAGAAACCAGAAATATAAATTTATTCAAATAAGGTATCCCGGATTATACAGACAAACGGGAAAAGCACTTCTGACCACGGATTTTGTGGAGGATGCTGCGGATGGTGCATTGGATGCAGGGATGAAGCCCCTTATAGAGAATGAAAAGATAATTTTAGAGATAAATCAAAATGTGGAAAAATTAAATAATGAGAAAGCGGAACTGAATGATAAATTACTGTCTCTTGGAGTTGTGGGAAAACCCCGGAAAAGGGTTCATGAGTTAAATGAAGAAATTAAACAGATGGAAGATTCCATGAATGAATCTTTTGTGACGATAAGTAATCTCTTTTTTACCCATAATCTTTTTAACACGATAGAGGATGGAAAGATAAGGGATAACGCCGGGAGTATTGAGAAACTGAACCTGGAAAATAAAAATGATGAGGAAGAAATAAAGCGGAACGAGACCCTTATTGAGATTGATAAATTAAAGAATAGTCTGCAAAAAACAACGAATAAGATTGAAACTATGAAAAATCAGATAGCAAAACAGGAGCAGGAGCTAAAGGACCTGGAAAAAGAATTTTCTCAATTAGATAAACAAAAAAAAGCCCTTGAAAAAACCCTGGAGCCCCGGTAATCAAGGATGCTTTTATAATCACGGGAATGGTAACATCACAAGAGTGATGTCGTTCTCCTTTTACGCTCAACATGAATTGCGCCCTTTTCTCTCCCCGGGTATTCCCGGCAGTTTTTGCATCAGCCTTGATGTGGTCATTTAAAAGCTTCCGGGAGTAGACTGAAGCTGCCTGGGCGTTGGTTATCTCGTATTTTCACATAATAATGGCTTTTGATAAGATAAGTGTGTGTGGCGGCGTCTCATCGGCATCCCTGATTTTTATAAATGACAGGGTTCTGTAAGAATCAAGACTATGTTTGTGGGTCATTATCAGCTGATTATCTCAATATACATTAATCTTCCTCGAAAGCTGGGCAGGAATATATAACTGCTTCTACCGGATGGTCGTTGGATACTTTTCTGATTTCAACTTGCCGTATTCCATCTTTTAATGATGCAATTATCGGACAGTTTCGCCACCTTTTACAAAGGGCACACGCTCCATTTCCTCTTGTATTAATAAGTATTTCCATTTCACTAATATAAAGAATCACTACGGAAGAGACAAGAGAGTTTTTATAGATTTTTTTATTATATAATGGTGTTACGAGAGGTCTTGCGGAAAATGATGGCCTTGACCAATAAAGTAATTCTCCTTATATTTGAAGCCAATAACTATAAGGTATGAAAGACAATTCTATTTATTAATGGAGTTGCAGGAAAATGATAGACTTTAAACAGTTGAGTATAACAAAAAGGAATGGTTGATGAAAAAAGAGAGCTTACCGGTAAGATCGTATAAAGGAACACGTGATTTCTATCCCCGGGATATGTGCTACAGGAACTGGTATTTTTCTAAAGTGAGAGAAATTGTGGAAAGTTTCGGGTATGAAGAATATCATACACCCCTTCTGGAATCATATGATATGTATGCAGCGAAGAGCGGGGATGAGGTTGCCAATGAACAGTTGTATCTTTTTGAGGATAAAGGCGGACGAAAAGTCGCCATCAGGCCGGAAATGACGCCTTCTGTTGCCCGTCTGGTGGCTGCCCGTCTTGATGAACTGAACTTTCCCTTAAGATGGTACAGTATTGCTAATTTTATGCGTTACGAAAAACCCCAAAAAGGGCGGTTACGGGAACATTGGCAGGTGAATGTTGATATTTTCGGTGCCGATGAGATTGATGCCGAACTTGAAATCATCTCTATTATTAAAGATATCATGGAAGCCTTCCGGGCAGATCCGGAAATGTTCAAGATTAAGATTAATAATAGAAAATTCTTTAATGACGTCCTTGTTGATATTCTGGATGTGAAAACCGAAGACATCAAGAAGATTTCAAGGGTTGTGGATAAAAAAGCTAAAATGGATCCGGAGAAGTATAATGATTGGCTCAAAGAAATAGGTCTTTCCAAAGAAAAGATTGATCTCCTGGATAAGATATTTTCGTCGAATTTTGCAGACATTGTGCAGATGATGCATATCGATTCAAAAGGAGCCCGGGAGCTCTATGAATTATTCCGTTTATTGAATGAGACCGGGTTGGAAGATTATTACGAATTTGATTTTTCTATTGTCCGGGGATTTGATTATTATACCGGGACGGTTTTTGAAGTGTATGATACCTCCCCGGGGAACAGGCGTTCTCTCTTTGGGGGCGGGAGATATGATAATCTTGTGAGTCTGTATAAAGAAAAGAATATAACAGGAATCGGTTTTGGTCTTGGAGATGTCACATTTCAGCATTTTTTAGAAGGCCACGATCTTATTCCGAAAACGATCTATGCTTCTCCGGCTGTTCTCATCACCCGCTTTTTAGAGGTTCCGGTAAACGAATATATACATTGTGCGAAACAATTACGCTCGGAGAATATACGAACCGCGGTTTATTTTTCAGGTAATGATAAATTGGGGCAGCAGCTTAAATTTGCCGAGAAAAAAGGATTTTCTATCGCCCTTATTCTCGGGATCGATGAACTCAAGGAGAATAAAATCACGATAAAACATCTGGATTCAAAAACCCAGGTAACGGTTGATAGAAACGAATATATCGATAAAGTAAAAGAATTTCTTAATTCAGGGCTAAAATGAACCTTTTACAAAAAGCGGGAATTTTTACAAGACCATCTGTAATCATGGAAAGAGAGAATGCAATAAAAATTATATCTTTTGTTTCCGTTCTATTAAGTCTCCTCATTTTTTCCGGAATTATAACCGGGTGTATAAATGATAATTCAAAAGGCTTATTATCCGGGGAGGATAAAAAGAACCTTCCTGTAAACGAAATGATTGAAACACCTAAGAATCAGGATAAAGAGATGGAAATCCCCCGGGAATCCTTTGTATCGTATTCTATCGGCGAATCGGTGAATGGAATTCCTCTGACCGTAACGGAAATCGGTTCCGGAAAAAAAATCGGGCTTGTTATCGCAGGAGCACTTCATGGCAATGAAGCAAATACCAAAACCCTTGTCCGGGGATTGGAAGAAAAGTATTTAAAAGATCCTGATTTAGTCCCGGCATCAGTCCGTTTGTATTTTCTTGCTGAAATAAATCCCGACGGAGTGCAAAAAAAAACAAGGAAAAACGCGAATAAAGTGGATCTCAACAGGAATTTTCCGACTGATGACTGGAAAGCGGATGCCGTCTCCCCTTCGCGTATTCTGGCCGGAAGCGGCGGCAGTTCCCCCGGTTCGGAACCGGAAGTCCGGGGTGTAACCGGATGGCTTCTGAATCGTGTTCAAAAAACAGTGGAAAAAGTATACCTCATATCATTTCACGCTGCATATCCGCCTTCGGGATCCGCGCAGCCCGGGTACATGGTCTACGGCGAGCCGGAACCGGAATCGGAAGAGTTTGCAAAGGTGATATCGGGACTATCCGGATATAAGTACCTTAAGACATGGGTGACTTCCCTTGAAATAACCGGAGAGCTTATTCATTGGTGTGAGATGAACAATATCGTGTCATGCGATATAGAACTTCCGGATTATAATTCCCCTCTTCTCATTCCCAAAGGTAAAAACGAGACAACCTCTGTTGTTTTCGAACGGGTTCTTTCGGGATTGCTCAATACATTTTTTATCGATTCAATGCAGGGTTGATGTGATTGCCGGTATTATTGGTATCTCTGAAAACTTCTATTTCTTTAAATAAGGAAGTTTTTAGAGGTCCCTTTATTTTCTTTCCAGAATATCTTTTAGCCTGGCGATGAGTGTAATACTCTCCCCTGCAATCGTCTTGATGTTGTTGGTGCTTCTCACAATTTCTTCTATCTCTTTTGAAATCTTATTTACATTCTCAAAAACAACCTGAGATGAATGTACCAGTTTCTCTATATTGTTCCTGATTATCTTACCGCTGGACTCTTGCTTGTCTGTTTGTTCTTTCAGGTTCTGTGAACCGATATTGAGTTGAGATATCGAATGTAATACCCGTTCACTGGAGGTTTTCTGGGTGAGGATGGCGGAATAAATTGATTGAATTTGATTTACCGTTGAACTGGTTTTATTATGAATCTCTTCGAAAACATCTTTCACATCGTTATTTGTCCGGCTCCCTTGCTCAATTTTATTGATAATTTCCTTTATCCGGCCGAGGATTTCCGCAGACCGGTGAGATGAACCTGCGGCAAGTCGCTTTATTTCCCCGGCTACCACTGCAAAACCTGCTCCGTATTGTCCCGCGTGAGCTGCTTCGATGGATGCATTAATCGCAAGTATATTTGTCTGCTCGGCAAGATCACTGACAGCATCGATTATTTTGTGAGCATCTTCACTTACCGTGATAATATCCTGAACAGATTGTGAAGAAGTAAGAACAATATTTTCACCTTTTTTTGTTATGGTTTTCAGAGTCTCCGCGAAATCTTTGGTATTTTTTAAATTTTGTGTGATGTCGGAAATATTTGTTATCATCTGTTCTACAGTACTTGATGTTTCCCGGACATGATTAAACTGACTTGTGAGGCCGGTGTAAATGTCTTCCAGTGAATTTAAGAGGGAGAGTACGGTGTCGTTTGTTTTTTTCACAATAGCAAATTGATCATTTATTCCTTCGGAGATACTCATGGATCCTGTGGCCATTTTTTCTATAGAACCGGAGGTTGATAAAATAGTCTCTTCTAATTGCGAACTTATCCGGGAAACTGTATTTGTTACATCGGAAATATCCCGGATATAACATGTCAGTTCCTCTGATTTCCGGATAATGTCCGATGAATAGACTTCAAGATCTTTATACGCCTGGATACTTTTTAAGGATAAGGCGATAAACATCGAAATATTAAAACAAAAAATACCCGTACCTTGAAGCCAAAATAATGGACGTAATCCCATAAACTGGTACCCCATATCATAAATACCGAGAAGAAATCCTATTAAAGCCCCTATCATTATGGGAACGGCGTTTTTCTTTTTTGTTATTGTTGCCCTGATTGAAATGTATACCATAAAAATCAGTTCCAATGCACAAGGAAGAAGAACATAGGTAAAAAGATTTGGAATGATCGGTTCTTCACCTATGTTCAGATAGAAAAGCGAAAAAAGTACAAGCGCCACACCCATAATAATCCGTTTAAACCATGTATTATTATGTATGTTAAAAAAATTGAGGAAAAAAAGGAGCAGGAAACCGAAAAAGAGGGGGAGAAAAGATTGAGAGAACATGCCTGCAAAAGTAAAGGGCAGAAAATGGACCTCCAGACCCATGTTGAGAAAATATATACAGAAGCAGAAGTTGGTGAGGGAGAAAAAAAGATTCGGTCGTTCTTTCTGTCTGAAAGCAAATTGAAAAATAAAATAGACTCCCAGGAGCAAGCTGACGATTGAATAAACGAGATATATCTTAACGCTCAGGAAGTCGATAAATTGTGAATCAAATAGATATGATGCATAATCGCCAAAATAAATTTGCGGGATAGTTGTTAAGCCTGTTTTATTATAAATTCGTATGCTTATTACATTTTTTTGATTCAGCCGGAGTAATTGTCCCGGTATGATAAACTGCTTGGTGGAAGTTTCATGATGCTGATATTGTGGTGGAAAATTTCCATGAAACCCAATAAGAATTCCATTTAAATAATACTCAATCGCTCCTTCCAGTTTCCCTGATAGTAAAAATATTTTCTTGTCCGGGGTATAGGTATCAACGATGAAAGTGTTTCGAAGCCACATATAATTATTTGTATCCGGATTATCCTTCACCGGTGAATAAGGTAAATCTGTTTTCTGCCAGGATGAATCATCAAACTCAGTCTCTGAATAGATGATATTATCTCTGAACATAATCCGCCATGGACCGGGTATGGGGAGTCTCCCGGTAATAGTACTTAAGTCTGTCGAATGAAGCGATAAAGGAAGGTGAATAATGAAGAAAAATATAATCAACCATTTATACGTCACATTATTCTTGTACCCGTTTCGACTTCGTCGAATTCCGGTTGTATCGGGTAAAGGTGT
>JAFGRV010000174.1 GCA_016934975.1 Spirochaetales bacterium
CATACTCGGTATCCTGTACATTTATCTGCTGTAACATATCCTTTACAATATCACTCGTCCCTGCTTCCACTGTACACTGATTAATACTCCCGGTAACGATAAATTCGGCACCCATAATAATCGCCGCTGCAACTGCTTCGGGTGTCCCGAGACCCCCGGCAGCACCGACCCTGACCTTCCGGGCATAATCGTATTGTTTCATCATTTCATCACGGAGAATAAGCATGGCAGGCATTAAAACGTAGGCGACTCCCATATCAGTATGACCACCTGAATCAGCTTCAACACAGATGTCATCCGCCATAGGAACGGATTTTGCCAATTCCGCCTGCTCATTTGTCACGGCACCTTTTTCAAGAAGTTTATTTACGATCCGTTCGGGGGCGGGACTTAAAAAAGCAAGGGCCACTTCGGGGCGGGATACTTTTCCGATAATCCTGTGTCCGATACCGTCTTTTGTAAGTCCTTTAAGCCTGTAGCGGACGAGGGAAGGAGACATACTCATGTATGCGGCAGCTTCCACATTTTTTATACCATATTTCAGGTACATATCAACAAGCTCATCCTCGGATTCGGGATTATTAATATTGCAGAGTAAATTCAACCCATAGGATTCATTGTTATTCAGGTGTTTTTGAATATATTGGATCGACTCTTCTATAGCAGAGACCGGCATTCCCCCGGTTCCGAGAAAACCAAGGAGTTTTGCTTTTCCCATTCTCACAACCAATTCTTTTGACGCAACGCCCTTATACATTGCACCGGAGACATATGCATATTTTATATTATAACATTTTCGAAATTCTTCACTTCCCAGGGATTCGGCAGTAATCGCACCTCCCACTCCATCAGCCTTATTATCATTAAGGGTAGTTTCTTTCTGTTCGGTTTCATTTTTTTCTGCCGGCAATTCACTGGTGGTACTGTCGAGTTCCGGAGAAATATCCGGTTGTTCCTCTTCTTCGTCATCTTCTACGACAAGAGGTGTTGCTTCTTTTAAGATTCGTGCCAATAAGCCTTTTAATACGTTTCCGGCCCCTACCTCAATAAACTCCATATCCGGTTTTGCCATTAAATACCGTATACTTTCCGTCCATTTTACCGGTTTCACTATTTGTTCACAAAGAAGTTCTTTGATCTTCGCACCTTTATGAAGACGCGCCGTCACATTTGAAAGAACTTTTATCTTTGGATAAGAAAAAGTAAACTCTTTGATAAATTCCTTAAAATTATTCCTGGCGTTTTCCATATACCGGGAATGAAAAGCACTGCTTACCTTTAGAGGAATAAACATTTTTATTCCCGCTTCTTCAAATATGGTTTTTGCACGCTCAAGGTCTTTCGTGTATCCGGAAAGAACGATCTGAAAAGGTGAGTTATAGTTCGCGACATCAATATCAGATAAACCATGGGTCTTAAGAGTTTCGTTTATTTTATCTTCATCAAATCCGATGGCAGCAGCCATTCCAAGTCCGTCGCCGGCCCGGGAAGATTCTGCCATAAAGCGGCCCCTGGCTTTAACGATTTTAAGACCTGTCTCAAAATCAAAGACTTCTGCCGCAAAGAGGGCATTATATTCACCCAGACTATGACCTGCTACATAATCCGGTTTTATCCCGTCGTTTTTTAGTTTTTTGAGATAATGAAGGACATTCACTACATAAATTGCCGGTTGTGTATATTCCGTTTGATTAAGCAGATTATCGGGATCTTCCAAACAGAGCTCTTTTATCGAATATCCCAAAACGTTATCAGCCTTATCCGTATATTCTTTAAACTCATCAAACAAACCTTCGCCAAATCCTTTTTTTTGCGAACCTTGCCCCGGAAAAACATACGTCACCATAGTATTACCTCTCTTCGAATTAATAGTATCTCCGGTAAGTCTAATTGATTCAAAAACATTTTTCAAATTTTCCTCAGATTTACAATCAAAAGGAGTCATTATTTTATACGAGGATGCTCCCGGAATAATTCGTTGAATAAACCCGGCGAGAGTTCCGGCGGGCGAAAGATCTATATAATTGAAGGAGGTATTGTTCTGTAAGGCGGTTAAAGTCTGCTTGAATCTCATTTCCAGGCGAACCGCCTTCCATAAATGGTCTTTGGGAAAGGTTTCTACCAGGCCGCCTGTACATGCGGAGAGATATGGGATTGATGGTGTTTGATAGACCATCTTCCCGGCATATGCTTTGAATGACTCGGCGGCGGAGTCAATGGAGGGGGAATGGAAACCATAATCTACAGGTAATATCTGATACACAATAGATTTAGTCTTTAATAAATTCTCGATTTCCGTTATAGATTCGGTCAAACATGAGATCACAAAGAGCTCCGGACTGAAGGTCCCTGCAAAAGTTGAATGATTTCGCAGGTATTCCGATTGAGTATAAAAATCCGGATTTTCGAGGACCGCAATCATACTGCCGCCCGGTGCATGAGATATAATACATTCGGCCTGTTTCACAACAAGGAAAAGTGCCTCTTTTAGAGTGATGACATCTGCCAGAGCAAGACCCACAAACTCTCCCAAGCTTACACCGAGGATCCGGTCCGCCATGACACCGTTTTCCCGCAAGGTCATAGCCAATGCATACTGGACAGCAAAAAGCGAGGGATGGGTCTCTGTAAGGGAACTGAATATATCGCTTTTCTTCTTATTGCTATTATATAAAAAAGTAATTAATGAATTCCCTGTCAGGTTTTTATATAGTGAGTCTATCTTATCCATCCATTTGGTAAATACCGGATTATGAGCATAGAGTTCCTGTCCCATCAGATAATACTGGTTGCCCTGGCCATTGCACAAAAATACGTTTCGATCCACGAAATAAACTCCGATTGAATTTAATTTAACTTTCTTTTTTAATCAATTTATAGTTCTTATATAATTATAGACAATTTAACTTTAAATTCCTGTCTTTTTTATTGTTTTACGTTTTCATTTCTTTATTATTCAGGCTATCAACTATATATAATAGTAAATAAAAAAATGCGGAAAATATAATAGAGTTGTACCTGTCCCAAATATTCTTTTATTGTGTTTTGACCATAATACCGGATATGTAAAACGGTAGATTCGTTAAAACACTTAATTCCTGACCGGATTATTCCCCGTGTGTCAGGATCGATATCGCCTGCTTCAAAGATGATATCAATCCTGCCAATTGGTGATACACTTTGTAATTTTAAAATACACACATGTATTAAAAAATAACCGGATAAATCAATTGTTATGACATCGCTTTTGATGCACTAAAAATTTAAAACACCCCGGAGAAATAACAGATTATATCCCGGGTATACGTCGAGTTTCTTATCCCTTATGCAGATACAGAATACACTATCCTCTGCATTTCCTTCCCGCATGTATATAAAATGAAATTTCACTTCATTTTATTTTATATACATATAAACACGTTGTTTCATTATTTAAAAAAAGAACCCTGCTCATCTTTGAATGATACCGTATTATAACACATCTTATTTATTTGTCAAGTTTTTTTTTAATTTTTTTTTTAATTATTTTTAAGCCTGTAGAGAAGCCTTTTTTTCATCTTATCAGGCTTTTTTTTAATGTAAGGATGTTCGTATCCTTAATTCTCTGATACTCCAGGCTATCCATAATCTTTTTTACCATGAAAATCCCCAGTCCGCCTATTTTGCGTTCCTGCACCGGGGAATCAATATCCGGTTCCTCTGTCTCAAGAGGATTAAATTCGATTCCCTGGTCAATAATGTTTATTGTAAGACTTTTTCCGGATTGAATATCACACCGGATGGTGATATCTCCTTTTGATTTGGGATATGCATACTTCATAATATTTATGATAATTTCTTCACAGGCAAGACGTATTTTATTTTCATCTTTTTTATCAAATCCAACCATTACACTGCAGGAATCTACAAAATCCAGGAAAGCATCAAAATAAACCATATCTGCTTTTTTCTGAATCTTTCTCATACTACTCCCTGAAAAAACCAATTCCTACCGCCGTTTGGTAATATCCCCAAACAAACGGAGCACCATTCTCGGATTTCCTTTAATATATCGTTCAAAGAAGGGACTTGCCCCCTCTTTGAGATGATAGACTAAGGCGGACATCTGTTTGTTCCGCAAATCTTCCCCGATTATCTTTATGTTGATCACTGTCCCGGGCTTGATTTTTCCCCATTGGAAGAGTGCGTCGATATCTTTAATTTCTTCTTTTGCATAATAAATGATGACTCTTACATTTGGATACACGTGGGTATAACTTCTGATTATTTTTTTCCATGCTTCCACATTTCCATTATGGAATTGATTATTTGAAACAGGAATTCCATAAAAGGGACTTTCTTCCAGAAAACTGGAAACACTCACTTCATCTTCTTCTTCATCATCTTCTTCATATTCCCCGGTCATAAGAATTTCCGGAGTTTTAATCTTTTTCCCATTAAGAAGGGTGATTGCTTTTTCGATGGCGATATCGTATATCTCGTCCCCGTCTGTTTCCTGAAATCTTCCGGCATAAAGGGTAATAAATTCCGTTTGTTTAAGAAGTTTTATCCGGTTCCAATGAGCCTTATTTTTTGGATTAATGGGAAAAATTCCGAGTTCCGGATGAAAGTAGATAAAAACCAGATCGATGGCTTTCCATTTACGGAATTCCTTTACAATCGGCTCAAAATTCGTTATGTCGTTCTGAATATTGAAAGAAGAATAATGATACTGATATTTATCAATAAGCAGTAATGAAATAATCGAAGAGATGTGTTTTTGCTGAATCAAATTCTCATTTATAAACCTGTGAATAATATTCGCGAGATTTTCGTATTCTTCAAAATCTTCGATAATAAAAAGAACCGACTCTAAATAGCGCTTCACCTGATTGCATTCATCACGAGTACTAAATATATCAAATTGATTGTGATGATTCTTCATCTTTCATCCTCCATTTACATCTCCACTCTCTCACATACCCAAGCGCTGTATGGAAGCAAAACACATTTCATGCAGACTACTTTACCTTATTGCATCAGGTCATTATTCTTTTTAAAGGATCAACAATATTGGTAAGTATTTCATCACACGGCAGGATATTGCCTCCATTTTTAGTACAATACCTCAATTAATATAGAAATGCAAGATAAATTTCAGGATAAAAAAAAGAACTCCCTTTCTCCATACTACCTCCCGGATAGGGAAATAGAGAGAGATGAGCCTTCATCAAAAACAATTGCAAAATTAAAATTTCCTGATGTGGACAAAAACCCTCATATGAAATAGTATATATTTATTGTACATGGAAATACTTCAAAAAGAGGGGCGCTCATAAATGATGAACAGAAATTTGAATGGGATTAGCAGTATATTTAAAAAAAAGCGGACAACCGATTATACGGTTCCTCTCATTCTCACCATTCTTTCGGCGATTCTTCTGCCTTTATCACTCCCAAATGAACTTTTCATATACGGACTCCCTATCTTAAGTTTCATCTGTCTGGCTCCCTTTTTCATCGCAATTATAAAAGCCCCGACATACCGCTTCACCGTTGTCCTGGGCATCATCTTTGGGGCTATTTCGACATACATTACCTATTACTGGCTCCAATTTTTTGGAAACTACACGGTATTTACCATCGGCGGAGTCACATTAGGGTATTGCTTCTATTTTGCACTCCTGACTCCCTTTCTCCGGGGGCTCTCCCGGATTCATCCCCCGAAAAGAGCCCTGATAATCGCGGTGGGATGGGCGTATTATGAGTTTTTAAAGTCCTCCGGATTTCTGGCATTTCCCTGGGCACTTATCTCACATCCCATGCACGACGTCCTTCCCATGATTCAAATTGTCGATATAACGGGAGTCTGGGGTCTTTCTTTCCTCATCGCCCTGATCAATGCAATTATCGCTGAAATTATCATTGATTTTCCGGAAATATCCGTAAAAAATTTCTCCCCGGAAAACATACTTAAAAAAAGGTGGATTTCTCAGGGGATGGTCACGTTGGCCCTTCTTATCCTCGTCCTTGGTTATGGCACAATCCGGCTTCTTGTCCCGATTAAGGCAGACAAAGAGGTAAGGGTTGTCCTGGTGCAACAGAACCGCGATCCCTGGGCACGGGGCTATGACAATTATGAACTGAGCATTCTCCAGGCAGAAGCCCTCACCTTGGCGGGTCTTGGCTGGGCAGGGGAAAACAAACCGGATATGGTTGTCTGGAGTGAAACATCCTTTCAATCTGCTTTTAGAGAAGACCGGATTTCCCACACCTTCGATTTCTTCCCTGAAAAGGAACCTTTTTTTCCATTTTTAAAGAAACATCAAATTCCTTTCCTTGTCGGTGCGCCCCATTACCGGGATGGGGACAGAAAAAATCCGATGAATAGTGTTGTCTTACTCTCCCCGGATGCAGAAGTACTCCAATACTACGGGAAACAACATCCCGTCCCCTTTGTGGAGAGTATTCCCTTCTGGGAAATCCCGGTAGTCCGGAGTTTCTACAGAAATGTCATCGGCATTCATGGCGTCTGGACCACGGGAAATGATCCTACTGTTTTTACACTTCCCCTGAAAGATGGGAACACTCTTGCTTTTTCAACCCCAATCTGTTTCGAAGACGTATTTTCCGATGTATGCAGAAAATTCATCCTTAACGGAGCGGAAATGCTCATAAATCTCACCAATGTTTCATGGTCAAAAACAGATTCCGCGGAAATACAAATGTTTATTTCTGCAAAATTCAGGGCAGTGGAAAACAGACGGGTCCTTGTCCGTTCAACCAATTCAGGAGTCACTTCCATTGTGGATGCAAAGGGGAAGGTATTGGCACAGCTCCCTCTTTTTACTCCGGACCATCTCTTAGCGGATATCCCTGTTATGAAAGAGGATTCTCTCACTTTCTATACCATGTACGGGGATTACCTTCCCCTTATTTTCGGGTTTTTTATTTTAGGACTCTGTATTGCGAACGCAATACTCACCTCTTTGTATATAAAAAAATTACATAATGCTTAATGTCCGGATACGATTTTATGAAGAACTTAATTTTTTTCTTGAAAAATCAAAACGAAAAAGAGAAATTCAGGTATCATGTAAAAAAGGAACCACAATAAAGGCAATAATTGAAGCCTTCGGGGTTCCTCACACCGAAGTGGATCTTGTTCTGGTGAATGGGGAATCCATGAGTTTTTCCTATCAGCTTAAAGACCGGGACAGGTTAAGTGTCTATCCGGTTTTTGAATCCTTCGATATCACCACGGTTTCCCTCGTCCGGCCAATCCCATTACGGATAACCAGGTTTATACTCGACGTTCATCTCGGGAAACTTGCAAAATTCTTAAGGCTCCTGGGTTTCGATACCCGCTACTCCAATTCATTTTCCGATAGAGAGATATCCCGGGAAGCGTACCGTGAAAAACGGATTATTCTGACACGGGACAAAGGATTGCTCAAACGAAAAATCGTTACTCACGGATACTATATTAAATCAAGAAATTCAAGAGAACAGCTCTTCGAGGTAGTAAAACGATTTGACCTGCTTCGTTCCCTGAAACCCTTTACACGGTGTATCCGATGTAACGAACAACTTATTATAATAGAAGAAAAAGAAATAATTGACAGCCTGCCGGATGAAATCAGGAAGAGGTATGATTCTTTTCACTTCTGTTCGGTTTGTAACAAAGTCTATTGGAAGGGAAGCCATTGGGAAAATATGAAGAGAATCCTGGATGAAATTTATATTGATGTTAAAAAAGATGAGTAACTATGAATCATAGCTCTCCCGGGCTCTTTCGTTAAAAAGTTCGTAAAAACGAAAAAAAATATGAGGTAATATCAGAAACAGGTTGCCTTAAAAACCGCTCATTTGTCGTATAATACCGGATATCCATGCACACCGGGTTTCCGGAAAAAAGAGTGGTAAAAATATACCAGGACCGTGGAGAATCACAGGTAATTTCCCGGGTAAATTCAGGATTCATCTCCATTAAGATTGAAATTGCAGCTGTATCCCGTTTTCTTGTTTCTCCCGCGGATAAGTGATGTGAAAAATCCATACTTAAAAGGACAAAACACCCGGGATTATTTTTCATATAGTTCCTGATAAAGGTTGATACTTTTCTGCACAGAGACAGGGCAAGGTCATGATCAATAATGACAGGGACAATATCTGCCGAAGGGAAAAAAGAAGCTATAAAGGGGATGTGACAGAGCACGGAATGTTCTCTTTTAAAGGGATAAGGATCATATATAATAGAAAGGAATTCGATTAATTCATTTGCAGCCTTTTTATTGATACCAACTCTCTTCCTGCCCCAGATGTAATCTTCGGTATTCACAGCGACCCCGGCACGGGTCTCATGAAAATGGTCGGGGCCGATAATAAAAAACGTGGCAATTTCCGGTTTTATTCCGGAAAGTTCCCGATAATAGTGAAGGAGCAATGGAGCTATCAATTGATGATGAGAAGCAATCCCGCCCTGTATCAACCCATCCTGACATTTTGTATTGTTTTCCGGACAATCAAGAGAATTGGGAAACAAAGCATTCGCCGCATCATCACCGGAGGATGCAATCCAGGATTGCCACTGTTCATAAGATGGCGGTTTCACATAAATCGGCATTTCCCGTCTCGGAGATGAACAGGAATAAAAACAGAGGATTAAAATAAGTATCCTAAAAATAGAGTTCATTCAGCCATTCCGGCATTTTTCTCTCAAGGGGCATAAGATCAGTCGGCCCGTCTTCATACACGGCTGTTCTCCACTCCTGGTCATTAAGGCGCTTAACTATAGGCTGCCAGAACTCATAATACGTAAAGGTATAACCGATACATACTCTTCTTCCCCCCGAGGGATCATATACTGCCATATACATCCTGGAAGGTGTCCCGGTGGCGACCTCCAATACTTCCTGCCCCGTGGCATTGGTAAAAATGTCCGCTACAATGGCCATGCGCAATTCGTCTGTTTCTTCCCCCATATCATCTACCGAATTCATTGGTAAAATAATTGAACTGAAAGTACGGGGAAGGGTAAAGAGATAATCATAATCATCAGAGGAAAGGGAGACAAATTTCACCTGTTTTTCCACAATTGTACGCAGATGAGCACATTCATCAAAAAAAACTTTAAAAGAATTACCCATATTCGAGGATAACAGAAACTCACCTGCAGGGGAAATTTTCAGGCTCTCGGACAAAAGATCCAAACTTTTAAAGAAAGGAAGATTCGGTTCAATATATCCCCGGGGTTCGGGATATGAATCCCTCACATAATCATAACTCATAAATCCTCCCAATTCCGCGGCATAGGGTTGTTTGGCATAGAGGATGGTATCATGTTTGAGTTCCGCATAAGTAGAAAAAAAGGTAAGGTGGTTTTTTAATCGATATAACGATGAATCAAGATATGGTACACCCGTTGTATTTGGAAAAAGCAACAATTGTCGTGATGTCCGGAGAAATGATGAATAAAATGTACTATACCAATCCTTGTATATCAGCCCGGAGGTCTCGCCTGTGAGTTTCTCCAGGTTTTCACCATATCCCCGGACCTCCATATCCTCGACAAGAAATCCCGAAGCAATCTCCGAACCGAATACATGAGCAATATCCCAGGTTTTCACCCTCAGGCGTGGATGTTCCCGTGTCCCGATCCGGGGAGAGGAGAGTTGAGTAAAAATATCGGCGTCAAGGGTATAGCGCTCACTGACAAGCCTGAAACCACCGGGAATACCTGCCCCGGAAGCATACGCATCTTCAGGGTCTTTTCCCCCCATTTCCTGAACCATGACGGTATCGCTGATTTTAGGTATTGGAAGACTTGTTTTCGCTTTTTCTATGAATGCCCGGAGAATCTCATCACTGGCAAGATCCTCCAGGGTGTTTAATTCCGGCATTTCCGAAATGATATTAAAATAATCTATGGGGGTGGGATTATCACTTTTTCCCACAATATAATCCAGAACAGAACAATACATTTCATAGAACATGAAATCTTTACTATCTGCCAGCAACAGGGTAAGAATAAGGGCTTTTCTTGTGGGGTTCGAGAGAGGGGGAGCCTTTTCAGGTAAGGTTAATGCAAAATCAATCTGTCCGAACCACTTCATCAGCTTAAAATACATCGTTAAAGCCTTGTTTAGTGTATAGTGGCCTCTTGGCTTGAATATGGAATAATCCACAAGATTACCTGTTAATGGTGATTCCTGAAAACCTGATGATGCTTCAATGAAGGTGACTTCATCTTTCATTTTCTCCAGGATTTCAGGATCAAGCCTTCCCGTATCCTCGCCGGTAATTTGCCCGGAGAGGGAGAGGGCGACTGCACAAAAACCCATGAGTTCCTTACACTCATTTTTAAGGTTTTCATGTTCTGTCCTGGTATGATACGAAGACACTTTATCAAAAAGCATCCGGGCGAGGTGCTCATAATAAACGAGGAAATATGTCTTTTCAATGTCCTGTAAGGCCCTGTCAAATATAAGATGAAGAGTGTGAAGAATAAAATCCGTGGTGATTAAAACAGGGTTCATCCTGCTTTCGCAGAGTTTATTGTATAAATAAACCATATCATCCGGTTCCATACTGGAAACATTAATTTCCGAAGGAGGTACTCTCTCCAGGGCAATAAACTCACTTTTAAGTTTTTCTTGTAATGCGGGGGAAAATTCTTTTTTATACAATCCGAAATTATAGTCACCTCCCATCTCAGTTCCATGAGATCCTTCGATAAAGTAATCCTGATACGCGGGGAAAACAGACCCTCGTAAGTAGAGTTCTCTCATAAGTTTCACCTTGTCTTTCGTATCAAGATGAAGATATGCACCGAAGACCCATCCGGAATTCTTGTTATTTGATATATGGTGCCAGTTATTAAACAATTCATTCACCGTAAGCCCTTTTAAGTCTCCCCAGGACGTATTATTATCCTGAAAATTATTTCTCACCGGGAGTTCCCCATGTAGATCAATCTCATCTTCGGGGTTCTCAGGGAAATCAAGGGTATAATCATACATAAAAAGGTCCCCGCGATTGAGGTGAGTCACAACAGGTGAATCAAGGGAGGGCTTTTCATACATGACGACTTTTTCTGTTGTGACAATAACATAGGTTTCCGTTTCTTCGAGATCCACAGGCTTGTTATCGATAAGGGGCTTAAAAATCACTGTTTCTTCCTGTACTTCCCGGGGAACCTGAAAAGAAAAAGTGTGTGGGGACCGGGAGTGGAGAGAATCAAGGTATTCGTTAAAAATTCCGAGGTTTTCGTAAAAGCTTATATCGGGATAAAAACCCGTTTCCCCGGAACCATCGGTCCACGGTTCTTCCGGATCATCCGGGTGAGAGGGTATGGTCTGTTCCCCCACACTTTGAGTTGCCTCCGGATTTTCTTCACCTTTTACAGCCGGTTTTTTTGTGCAATTCACAAGAAAAACCAGGATCACTATACAAAGACAGATCATGACTCTCTGTTTGATCATAAGACATCCTCCCCTCTTCTGTTCTGTTCTTATATTACTTAAAAACAAAACATATGCAAGGTAAAAAAAAACGAAAGATTCTCATAATTCTTCGTAAAAGCGAGATGCCCCTGGTAAAAAATCAAATTGTATATAGACTTAAACTATATGAATATATTTTTCTTCCGGCGAAAAGAAAAGTCGGTATTTTCAAAAATAAATAAATACCTCGACCGTTACACTCATGACCTTCCTGAATCTCCCGGCTTCCGCGTCCCAGGCGGTTGTGGGCGCGATCATCGGTATAGGAATGGGAGCA
>JAFGRV010000175.1 GCA_016934975.1 Spirochaetales bacterium
CCAACATAAAATTGTGCTACCAAAAGTGCATCGATAATATCTGCGCACGCCCTCCGGGCTTAGCGCTTGGAGTTTTCTTCGAAAACTCCACACTCACGCCTTTCAGGCTTATCATGCGCACGCCTCCGGCTTTGCGCTTGGAGTTTTCTTCGAAAACTCCACACTAACAAAAGTTCATAATTAATCCTACGTAATACTGTGCTATTAGAAGTGCATCCACAATATCTGCGCACGCCCTCCGAGCTTAGCGCTTAGAGTTTTTTTCAAAAACTCCACCTAGCAAAATGCTGTTATCAACCCAACATAAAATTGTGCTACCAAAAGTGCATCGATAATATCAATGTCGCCCGAACAATTCACGTCGGCGACACCCTGGATAAATGGTGAAGGTTCGAGGCCTACATAATACTGGGCGATAAGGAGAGCATCGACGATGTCAATGGAACCATTCCCGTTTACGTCCCCTATGGGATCCCCTGGGGTTGTCGGTGCGGCAGTGGGAGTTGTCCCTGATAAGAGAGCTGTCAGAGGAGGATACCACTTGTCGGAGATTTTCTGATTTCCCGCGTCGTTGGGGTGAAGCCCTTCGCTTGTATCTGTGGCGGTGTTAAAGCCCGTCCACTGGTCCACCACAATGATCGGCGACCGGGAGGTTGTCTTACCCGCAGCCCATGCCGGAATGGCGGCGTTAAGGTCGATTACCTGTTGATAGCAGGTGGAGCAGCCGCTGGTAGGAGAGTACATGGGGATGATTTGGGCCACGAGGATTTTCATGTTGGGGTTGTTGACCCGCATCTGGTCGATCATCTTCGAGTATGCGGCGAGGATCTGGGTGTTCGTTTTGGGGCCGACCATCACATCGTTGGATCCCAGGTGCATCATCACGATATCGGGGGATGTTGCGGCGAGCCAGGGGGGCAGCTGATTCTGATTGGCGATATCAACAGCCAGGATGCTGCCATGGCCTTCGCAGTCATCATCAAAAGGGAGGCTGCATATTTGACCCATTTGCGTCCCGACAAAATCGATGTCGGTGTACCCTGTATCCTGGAGGCGGTTCCACAGGATCGACCGCCAGCAGCCGGGTGTGCCGGTGATAGAATCGCCGAGAGGCATTATTTTTACCGGCGCAGCCGAAACACCGGCTGCTAAAAAGGTGAACAGAATGGAAAGCAGTACCAACCGTAAAAACCCTTGATTTTTCTTTGTTTTTCTCTTTTGCATAATTTCTTCCTTAATTAATACCACCCGAGATCCGACCTGATTTGATTCGCCAATTGGTTCGCCATAAGATTGTGAGTCGCGATTGATGGATGCCAGTCTTCTCCGTAACCCAGTGACCCGTCCTGTGCAGGAAACTCGATAAAATGAATTTTCGAATCTCCCATGGAATTAACAACAGAAGTGATATAATCCCGGGCGCTTGCAAGGTTATTCCCACTCAGCATGGGACCGAGGGCGCAGTAAATATGTGCTGAAGCGTATTGTGTCCTGATCTTCTGCACGAAGTTTCTATATGCTGTTGTAAACCGGGTCCTGTCGGGAATCCCCGTACTATAATCATTGGTACAAAGGTTGATGACTGCGACGTGAGGAATCCATTGACTTGGATTCCAGAGATGTGTTGAGTCATAGGGGAGAATCCGTGAATATATTTCCGGCATGAGTTCATTTGTATCTCCGCCGTAATTATTGATAACCCCTTTACCGGACCATGCAACGGTAATCTGGTCTGCTCCCACCAACCGGGCTGTCACCGAACCGTATGCAAGATAGGCGTTTTCATTCCGGGGTGTAAAACTCTGGTACCTGTCGGTGCCCTCATTTCCGTATCCGCAGGTAATTGAGTCGCCGATAAACTCTATCCGCCGGGAAGACGCGGCAGGGGGAGAGAGAAGGGTTCCCGAACCAAAGGTAAAACCTAAGAATTGCATGTCACCGAGATGGGCTTCTGTCCGGCGGACGAGCTCAATAGTATGGGATCCGGATGAAAGTCCCGATGCAAGGAGAATCGGTGTCGATCCGTTTGTCCCGGCGGGAACATTCACCGGTGTCCGGACAGTACCGTCAATAATAACATTTATCCAGTTATCCCCGGTTGATGAGAGTTTCACACGTACTTCCGATCCTTGAAAATTTGCTTTTATCGTTGTTGCACTCCAGCCGAACTTCGGACCTGCAGGATCGCTGGTAATAAATCTTCCCACAAGGAGTACATCCGAACCGGGAGCCGGGGTCGGGGCTGGTGTTGTTGAACAGGGGAATTGATTGATAAGCCCGACATAATATTGCGCGATAAGAAGCGCATCCACAATATCGATCCCATTGGAACAATTGACATCCGCAACATCACTTGTGAAATTGGCAGGATCAAGGCCAACGTAGTATTGGGCGATTAAAAGTGCATCCACGATATCGATAGTTCCGCTTCCATTCACATCGCCGGTACTTTGCGCGTTCGCGGAAAGTCCGCAGATGCAGCACAATACACATAGAATCATACAGAATAATTTGGTTTTCATTTTTTTGACTCCTTCTTTTATTTTTATAATGTGCCGAATCTTATGTTCAAAACTCACATTGTTCGCACTATTGTATAAGATTTTATGGAAAAAATCTTTGCATTTCTGCAGAAATTATAGGCATTTTGTCATTTATTCTATTTTGATTCATATTTTTGTTTTTTTAGCAAGAATATGAATCAAAATAGTAAAAGACCACCTGCAAAATCCCTTCATGAACGACGGTGGCTTCCTTTTGATAGTGAAACGCAGGTTCTCTTTGTAAGGAAAAAATTACGTTAAGTAAAGGCTTTCTGTAAAGCATTAATTGGGCTGCGGGCGCAGCCTGCGTTATAAATAGAGACATTCCTTATTTCAACGAACTTATCCGGAAACCTTAATAATCCATCTAATGGGCATCAAACGGACATACTTTCGGAGTATACTATAAGTTTAAAGAGTATTTTTTAGACGATAAAAACAAGAATAAAAAGGTGTATTGTCAGCATAGGCTGACTTCCGATTCTGGAAAAAGGTGTATTGTCAGCGAATGCTGACTTCCAACCCTCCATTAAAAGGTGTATTATGAAAAAACGAAGTCTCCTTATATTAACGGTTATTATTGTGTCTGTTTTTCCTTATTTTTTGATCGCCCAAAATAGAGTAAATCTTTCGGGGCCCCCGACAGGACCGGTACGTAATATTGCCGAGTTTGAGCCTATGGAAGGGGTGCTTATCGCATATTCCGGGGATTTCGGTATTCCTTATTTTTTGATCTCCGAGTTATCCAAAGATGTTATTGTGATGACAATTGTCGGAGACTCATCTGCCGAATCCTTTGTGAGATCGGAATACAGTTCCAATAATGTAGTACTTGCCAATTGTGAATTTGTAGAGGCACAGGTTGATAGCTACTATACCAGGGATTACGGCCCCTTTTTTATAGCAAATTATATGAATGAAACATCAATTGTAGATATATCAATATTTTACGCTCCGAATGATAATGCCATCCCTGTAAAAATGAGTGAAGTGTTGGGGGTCGATTCTTACTTTATGGATTTGGTAATTCAGGGGGGAAATTATATGACCGACGGTATGGGAATTGCCGCCTCCACCCGGGTAGTCCTCGAAGACAACCCTGCTTTAGACGAGGCAGGGATCAGGCAGCTTGTGTCGGATTATTTGAATATTTCCACCTATCACCTTGTGGAAGATCCCAATGCAACACACATTGATCATATCGACTGCTGGGGGAAATTTTTATCTGTGGATACGATCCTTATCCGCGAAGTAGCCCCGTCGGATCCGCAATATCAGAAGATAGAAGAGACCGTGGCATATTTTAGAAATGCGGTATCTTCATACGGAACACCCTATGACATTATAAGAATCAATACACCAAATGATGAGCCCTATACAAATTCCCTTATCATCAATGATAAAGTATTTGTTCCTGTTGTCGGTTCACCTAACGATACTGCCGCTCTTCAGACATACTTCGATGCAATGCCCGGATACCGTATATACGGCGTTACTCCGAATCACAATGAGTGGAATTCCAGCGATGCCCTCCACTGCCGGACCAAGGGGATCCCGGACAGAAACATGATTCATATAAACCACATGCCCCTTTCGGGAATACAAGCTGATGCTCCCGGATATACCATAGCAGCAGACATTGTTTCTTATGCCGGTGAAGTTATTTATGCCGATGATGTAAAACTATTTTACAGCCAGGATAACGGACCTTTTACTTCCGTGACTATGCAGAATGTTTTGGGCAGTACCTACAGTGGAACAATAATACCCGTAACCGGAACAGAGATCGCCTACTACATCAGTGCTGCCGATGCGATGGGCAGAACCTATACTCTCCCGTATATCGGCGAACCGGACCCCTTCCGGTTTATTATTGAAAAACCTGTTCCGACACCAACCCCGGATCCGGGTATAGTACCGGGAGATGTTAACTCCGATGGAATGGTCGATATAGTCGATGCCTTGTTAGTCTCTCAATTTTATGTAGGTCTCGACCCGGCAGGTTTTAATCAATCAAAAGCCGACACAAATTGTGACGGCAGCATCGATATTATAGATGCATTATTAATAGCTCAATTTTATGTTGGGTTGATAACAAACTTTTGCTGACGTGAGTGTGGAGTTTTTGAAAAAAACTCCAAGCGCTAAGCCGAAGGCGTGCGCAGATATTTATAGATGCATGACTGCTCTCACGGTATTTTGTTGGTCTGATATGCACGTTCTGCTATGAAGCAGCCGCTAAAATGGAGTTACCTGCGGGCGCGGTACTGGCGGGGGGATATTCCTTCTCCATGCTTAAAACACCTGTTGAAAGTGGAAATATCGTTAAACCCGACCTCCAGGGCGATTTCAAGTATCCGCCGGTCTGTCGTTTTTAAAAGACGTTTTGCTTCGGTGATTCTAATCCTGTTGATAAGCTGCCTGCAGGAACAGTCATACTCGCTTCTTATGAGTTCCGTGATATGCGATCTTGGGATTCCGGTTTCAGCAGAAATCAGGGTGGTCGATATTTCCGGATCCGGGTAATGTTCTTCCAGATATTTCATGATGCGGGTAAGTTCGTTATCAGCATAATTTTCGAGTTCACGTTGCCTGTACTGTAATTTTTTTAAAGGGGGAACCTTATATTCTTTTATCAGACCCATAATTTTCATCATTATTGAGTCCCAATAATGATGTTGAGATGGGGAACTTCTTCTGTTTATCACTAGACTTGCGGCTATTAATATACAGTACAGAACAGTTATTATATTAAGAATAATATAATAAAAAGGGTATGATTTGTGAAATGCAATATTTCTTACTATAAAAGATTGTACTTTCCCATCCGGCGGATCATCACTTCTGTGAATGAACTGGAAATCCAGGGCCGATACATGTTTAAAACTCTCTTTGAATCTTTTATCCCAGGGTACGTGCATGAGGGAAAACCACCAGTCCGGTGTTAAAAAATCATTTATATGGATGTTGTATCCTGATATCCCCGGGGTGATTGATAGTGTAAATTCATTATGCCGCAGGGTAATCCCTTCGAATTTTTCCGGTTTTGATACACCTTTTTCAAAGGTTTTAATAAAAATGACAACCTTCCCTGTGGTCGCTTTTTCGATTTCAAGGGATAAGTAATCATATCCGGAGAGGTCGAAGAAGGTGTTTTCTCTGGTTAACCAGATCACCAGGCTGCTGTACGGCATAGGCATGCCTCCCGGCTCCTCCTTTAATATATAGGAAAAGGCAATCCGTTTGGAATCAATCAGGAAATTTTCTATAGAACTGTTCGGACTTGTACTGGCTTCAATTTGGTTCGAATACCCCGGATTCGGAAAAAGGACTAATGTGTTGTCAGAGATATAAATTATGGAAGGAATGGTAAGAATAAGAGGCAGAATCAATAAAATAATACGTAAAAGAAATTTCAGCCACACTTTAAGGTATGATAGTAAAATGTATATTCTTATGCAAGGGAGTTTGATGGTTCTAAGGAGTAATTTTGTTTTGCGATGAGTTTCTCCAATACCATCATACTTTTTATTCATAAAAGATATTGTTTTATTAACATTTCTTTGTATAATGGCAGTATTAAATTATTTTATTTTCACTGAAGTAATGAAATTGTTTTTATTACTTAATGAGAAGAAGGTCTTTTCCTTCATTCTCTCAATGTGCTGTTTTTTTGCATAATTTTGATTTTAGTAAGAGTGTTCTATAGAGCATTATTTTGGTTGTGGGCGGAGCCTGTAATGGTAGTATGTATGTTAAATAATCATAGGAACAAATAGATGGATAAATGGATTGTCACCTGGGCATCAGCTCAACAATTAATAGAACCGGAAAACCTGCCTCCGGCACCGGGATTGCAGAAAAAGACACTCCGGCAAGTCATACGTGTTTCTGCCGGGGGCGAAGGAATTCGACTTAAGTTTTCTAATGTGTTCAGTTCACACCGTGTCGTTATGGAATCGGTAAGCCTGGCAGTATCAACCGGTGGAAGTTCCGTATCTGATAAAAGTATAGTAAGAATTACTTTTCAGGGTAAGAGTGGTGCGACAATTCCACCACATGAAGAAATATACTCTGATCCCATTAATTTCAGCCTGAAATCCCAATCAGATCTGGCTGTAAGTATCTTTTTTAGTTCGATTGATAAGAAAAAGATAACAGGTCACCCCGGTTCACGGAGCAACTCTTATGTAGGAGAGGGGGATGTGACTTTTCTGCCTGATGTCCGGAATGCTGTCCAGGTTACCCATTGGTATATTCTGGCCGGTCTGGAGGTATGGGCACCGGATTCAAGCTCCACCCTTGTGATCCTGGGTGACTCCCTTACAGATGGAAGGGGCTCGACAACAGATCAGAATGACCGGTGGACGGATGCCCTCGTCCGCCGTCTCGGGAAAAATAAAGATACAGCCGCTATTGGTGTCTATAATGCCGGGTTAGGGGGGAATTGTGTTATCCGGGGAGGTTTGGGACCTCCTCTTTTGAAGCGTCTGAAACGGGATGCTCTGGACCAGGAAGGTGTCAGGTGGCTTATTGTCCTGGAGGGAACGAATGATATCGGAGAGGCAGATACTCCGAAAAAAGCGGAAAAAGTGCAGGGTAAACTGATTGTGGCGTACAAAGAAATCATCAAACGTGCCCATCAGTCCGGTATACTCGTGTATGGCGCCACCATCACGCCTTTCGGGGGATCATTCTATGACAAGCCTGAAACAGAAGCCGCCCGTCAGGAAGTCAATAACTGGATAAGAACAGGTGGTGAATTTGACGCAGTGATTGATATGGATAAATACCTGCGGGATCCGGAAAATCCGTCGAAATTGAAACCATCCGTTCACTGCGGCGATTATCTGCACCTGAATCCTTCAGGGTATCAAATGATGGCTGATGCCGTCGACTTGAAATTGTTCGTGAAATAGGATCGGAAATAACGGTCGGTCATCTTTATCCGGTATAAAAATCTCTTCATTTTTTATCATACATTACCACTTCACCTGCCATTTCTGATTTAGCCTATGAACGAAAAAAATAGGGCTAATGCCCCATCTTCCGGGTTCACAAACTGTACAACTGCGGGTACTAATGAAGGTGATTTTATCGGAACTATTTTACCCTGTTTTTTTTCTTGTCTTATTTTTAATTCATGATAGAATAAAATAGAAATTGCGGGTGGAAATATGAGAGGTTGCATTAATGATAACACAAAAATAGAGAGGATGAGCCCGCCGGGAAGTAATTGAAATGATTTTAGAATCATTATTATTCATAAAAACAAGGAGCAATAAAAATGAAAACTGGAAATGTACGGACAAAAATCGAATGTATGGTTTTTCTGCTGCTTTTATTCTGCCTGGGGCAGTTATGTGCGGCGGAATGCGGAGACACCAATTCAAGCGGGGTGATCGACATTGTCGACGCACTCCTCATTGCTCAGTATTATGTGGGCTTGAATCCGGCGAATTTTGATTCCACGGCTGCGGATGTGGACGGGAACAATGATATCAACATTGTGGACGCGCTTTTAATAGCACAGTATTACGTCGGTCTTATTGCCTCGTTAGACGGCTGCATTCAGGCAGTAACTCCCGATCCGACCCCGGGGCCGACGGCAATACCGGCCGGCGGGAGTATCAGCATTTATGATACTGTCCCCGGCTGGGCAAGTCTGAACGGCGGCACCACCGGCGGCGGTACGAACCTTGGCGGCGCCGTTACCGTAAACTCCATGAGTGCGCTTCAGTCCGCGGCAGGAGGTTCCGGCGGGAGGATCATTCTCGTGGAACCGGGGAATTACAGCGGTACCCTCTCGCCGGGAGCCAACAAGACAATCATCGGGAAAGCCCCCGGGGTTACCATCCGGGGTAATATCAGCATAAGCGGTTCCGATAAATATAATATCATCCTGCGAAATCTGGCAGTACGTGGCAACACCTGCGGCAGTTACGATGAATGTAAGTCCGGTCCCGACGCAGTATACATCGGGAACGGGGCCCATAATATATGGCTGGATCACCTCGATATAGCCGACGGTCAGGACGGAAATTGTGATATTACCAAAGAGGGGGACTATGTCACCATTTCGTGGAGTAAATTCCACTACACCTACAACAAAGAGCACCGCTTCTCGAATCTCATCGCCGGCAGCGATGACGAAACCCAGTCCAGGAACAAATTACAGATCACCTACATGAACTGCTGGTGGGGCGACCGTGTCGAACAGCGCCAGCCCCGGGGCAGGTTCGGCAAGATTCATTTGTTCAACAACTTTCATTCTTCAAAGGCAACGGGTCAGTACTGCGCCGGTCCGGGGGTGGAAATAGCGATGATTATTGAAAACTGCTTCTACGATGTGTCATCCGGCACCCCGGCGATCAAAGCCGACTTCGGTACTCCCAAAGGGTGGAGGGCTACCGGAAATGAGGGAAATGCCGTGGGCATGAACTCCCAGCAGGGCAGTGTCTTTACCATTCCGTACGGCTATACGGCGATCCCCGCATCCCAGGTCAGGAATGCCGTCACCGCAAGTGCCGGAGGAGCCGGAAATACCTGTCAACTCCGGATGTAAAATGGCAACTTTACTATGCTATTAACTGTCAAGTTCTTGTTTTAAAACATGAACCTGACAGTTAATAGCGAAACGCAGGTTCTCTATAAAAATGAAAATTAGACCTCAGTAAATATATTCTATATAACATTATTTGGGTTGTCGGGTTAGCCTGCGTAATGAATAAGGAGCATTCACTATCAAAAGGAAGTCACCGCCGTTCCTTGAACGGACTTTGCAGGTGGTCTTTTACTATAAAAAAAGAGCAAAAATAATTTGAGTTTCCGGGACACACTTCTCCTCCGTGTGGCTGGCAGAGTTCCATTTATTATAATGGCGAAAGCTGGCCAATGGTTTTGCTTTCTTATTACCCTGTCTATTGTTTTGATCCGGCATGTACCTATCCCATTCTCCCGGGGCGGGAATATGAAAGTTACTCTTTATCTGCTTATTTTTGCCTGTTTCCGGGTATTGTCCTTATATTCTTTCTTACAATTGTAGCTTTTACATACCCGGACTCATATTAAAACACTAAATAGTTGTTTCTTTAGAGAAAAAGGTTACACAAATTCAAATGCATCTATTATATTTAGTAAAGGAAGATGGATACTCGGCAAATTCGGCACCATACGACTATAGCCTTTCTCATCGATAGTCTTTTTGATGATTATCAGATAACTCTTTGGAAAAGTACACTCCAGGCATGCCGTGGTGCCGGTATTAATTTTATATCTTTTCTTGGCGGGATTTTATGGTTCAAGCATTTTTTCCAGGGGAGCCGGAATAAAATTTATGATCTTGTATCCGCAGAACGTATCGACGGAATTATTGCATGTTCAAATACCTTTTTTTATAATACTCCAAAAGATGAAATGGAATGCTATTTTAGGGAAAAATTCAATTTTATCCCCCTGGTGAGCGTCGGTACACAACTCGATGGGTTCCCTTCTATTGTGAGTAATAATAAGATCGGGATGAAAGAATTACTCAGACACCTTATTACAGTTCATGGATATAAAAAAATCGCTTTTATTAATGGACTAAAGATGAATATTGATGCGTATGAGCGGTTTATGGCCTATAAAGAAATACTTGCTGAATATGAAATCCCCTATGATAAAAACCTTGTTTTTGACGGTGAGTTTACTCTTGAGTCCGGGAGAAAAGCTGTTTTAGAGATTCTGGACAAAAGGAAAGTACAATGTGATGTTATTGCCGCGGCAAATGACCTCATGGCAGTGAGTGTTATTTCGGAACTTTTACATCGAGGTATCGATATTCCTTCCGGAATTGCGGTCACGGGTTTTGATAACAGTCCTGTTCTGTACGGATACTATCCTCCCCTTACCACAATCAGCCAGCCGGTTGCAGAAATGGGAAGACAGGCGGTCAGAATCATTTCAGATCTTATAGGGGGCGGGAAAGTGGATCCCGTTACGGTTCTTCCCACATTTCCTGTTATCCGTTCCAGTTGCGGGTGCGGAATGAGTTTTGTTGATGAAAACGAACCGGATTATTCAGATGCACTTGATGTTGTCTTTAAGAACTATTCTCCTGAAATTTCATTTATCCGGGATTCTAAAAATGATAAAAAAAACAATGCCGGTACCGTAGTATTAGATGGCTTGTTGAACTCATTAGAGGATAAAATAAAACAATCAATCATGGAATCTTCTCCGGCGATATTTTATTCATATCTCCGGAAGATCATACATCAGCTTTTTATACAAAAATTAAAAATCAATGATTATTACTTTATTATCAATCCCGTATTCAGTTCACTGAAACAATCGATGGATTACAGGTACATAAATGATATCGACCATTTACAGGCACAATGCATGAAAATACTTTTAAGAGTTGACAACTATATGCAAACAAGGACACAAATGGTGATTGAAAAAGATAAAGCTATCGTCTACCGTTTCGTCCAGCGGCTCAGTACATCAATCTCCAGGGAATATATTTTAAAGGCTTTTGAGGAAGAACTTCCGGATATCGGTATAAAGAATTTTTTTATTTTTATCTTTACGGATGAAGATGAGGGAAAAAAGACAATGGCTGTCCTTGATTTTTTCATTTCCATGGATAATACCTTTGAAATAAATAAGGAATTAAAGGAATTTCCCGCAAACAGACTTTTCCCCGGAAATATCAGGGATGATAAAGTGACATTTGATATAGTTGTTTACCCCCTCTTTTTTAAATCGGAGAATTTTGGGTATTTTATATGCAGCATCGGAAGTTTTGATACGATTATATATGAGATTCTTCATGGACAGATAAGCGGCGCACTGAAAACCTCGAAGATGATGACTCAGTTAAATGATTACGCACAAAAACTTGAGATGCTGGTTGATGAACGTACAAAAGAATTGAATAAACTTAATCTTGATCTGAAAAAGGCTAATAGTAAACTGGAAAATCTGTCCAATATAGACGGACTGACTTCATCATTCAATCGCAGGTTTTTCAACGGCCAGCTGCAGAGGGATTGGGCGCGTGCAATACGGGATACAAGCATTCTCTCCCTGCTTCTTATAGATATCGATCATTTTAAGAGAATAAATGATACCATCGGTCATCAGGGAGGGGATGAATGCCTTATAAAACTGGTTTGTATTATCAAACAGATTGTTAAACGAACTACGGACTTTGTCTGCCGCTACGGCGGTGAGGAATTCGCAATTATTCTGCCTTCTATCAAAAAATCCGACGCTGTCATGCTCGCGGAAGAAATACGCAAGACTGTGGAAAATACCAAATTCTATTTCAGGGACAAGGTTATCCGCCTTACCATCAGTATAGGCGGCTGTAGTATGCTGCCCCGGAGGAATCTAAAGCATTCCCTCTTGATTTCCATGGCAGATAAAGCACTTTATGAAGCAAAAGAATCGGGCCGTAACAATGTAAAGTTTGACAATTAAAGTAGTTGTCTTCGGTCACGATTCCCAGGTTACCTTTGGCCAGCGATATGCACAAGCAATGATCCGGGCTCCCGGTCTGTTTTTTCTGTTTTTTTTGAAGAACTGCTTGCAGGAATTTTTATGTTTCACTATCATTAAAACAGTTTTCTATATTTTATTTTCAGGTATAATAGTTTTTAATGATTAAACGTAAAAAGACAAAAATATTTATTATTATAGTACTTCTTCTTCCGCTTTTCCTTATATTACCCTTGGTATTGGTTTCTATTGAAAAACCGGATAGATTTTACCCCGGGGGAAAAGGATTCGAAAAAGCTGTCTGGATATATAATGATCCCGGAAAATCGAAGATAAATGATTTTATTGTGAAGGAAAATAGTATCAACCTTGAATTTGTTCATGAAAAACCCGGATCATTCGTCGGTATTGGGATGAATGTCTCCGAATATCCTGATTTTTATGATTTCTCCCCATTTTCCCATATATCAATTTTCCTCATCACACAAAACGTAGAAACATGCACAATCACATTAAAGCTTTTTGTTCCCGGAATTACCGATATGAATAATTCCTCATCATTCAGGCATCTGGGATATAATTTCCCGGTAAGAAACGATCAGTCTGAATATAAACTCCCATTTTCCGGATTCCGCGATCCATTATGGTGGATCATGGATTTTAATCCCGGCAGAATTGATATCGGCACCGAAACATTAAAAAATGGCTGTTTCCTCCTTATTGAAAGTAACCTGAAAGAGGGATCTCCGGGGATACTTTCCCATGAGTCGGATCCTTCAAGCACAATAAACCAGCCAGGCACTATGACAATAAACAGTATTACCCTGTATCGATCACACCTGAGGGTTTATATTCTCCTTGGAATCACCGGAGGAGTTTATTATGTTCTGATTTTTGTTGTTTTTTTGATAAATAAAAGAAGATTCAAGCTTATCGATAAAGACCCGGATAAAATGATTGAATATAAAAAGTTAATGGTGGAAAGTTACAGGGATATAGATTTAAAAAAAGTTGTTACGTATTTGCAGACACAATATACGGATCCCGAGATCTCCCTCGGGAAGATGGGCGATGATCTCGGTCTTTCTCCTGCACGGATTTCCGCTCTTATAAAAGATGAATTTGAACTCACCTTTAAGCAGATGCTGAACAAAATAAGGCTTATGGAGGCAAAACGTCTTTTGTCGGAAACCGACAGGCAGATTATCGATATTGCTTTTTCCATCGGCTATAATGACAGATCCTATTTTTATAAGGTTTTTTTAAAAAACGAAGGAATGTCACCGAGTGATTTCAGAAAAAATACGATGTAATGGTAACCGGCAGGTTTTTGTATTAAAACAAGAACCTGCGGGTTAAAAGTCAACATTTTTATATGAAAATTCATCGCCCCCGATCCATCAGCATAGTATAATAAAGTGACAAAAAAATATTCAGGAGGAGTTTATTATGCAAAACAGAATTATATGTACATTAGTATTAATGCTCGCTGTATGTGCCGTTTTTACCGAGATTGCCGATGCCCAGAGGATTTATGTAGAGAATGCCACCCTTAAGGTGAACGGGAATCCTATTTTTATAAATGGTGCGAATACACCATGGGATAACTGGAATGATTTCGGCGGGAGTTATGATCATAACTGGTGGAATACCGAGTTCGGCCGTATTAAAAATGCAGGTGGAAATGCCACCAGGATATGGATAACATGCAGCGGTGAAGTCGGTATAAATATCGATTCGAGTGGGTATATTTCCGGTGCAACTCAGGCACATTGGGATAATCTGGCAGATCTGTTTCAGCTTGCCCAGGCAAATCAGATATATATTCTTGCCACACTTATCTCCTTTGACCACACAAAAAATACATATACTACATATCAGCGGTGGCGAAATATGTATTCCAGCACCAGTAATGTCAATTCTTTTGTCACCAACTATGTGGTCCCATTTGTAAACCGGTTTAAGAATAATCCATATCTCTTTGCCATTGAACCATGTAATGAGATCGAATGGGTAAATCAGGATTCAACGAATGCTCAATTGCCCTGGTCCACGCTTCAGTACTTTTGCGCCAGAGTTGTCGCCGCCGTTCATGAAAATAGCGATATTCTTGCCACTATCGGTGTGAGTATGAAGTGGCAGACCGATGTATATTCAGGGAGCGAGGGCAATCAGTTTTCCGATGCCATGCTCAGAGCCCAATATAATGATTCCGACGTGTACCTGGATGTATATTCGCCGCATTTTTATGACTGGGTAACGGACTGGTTCGGTAATCCCTGTAATTCCACGAATGTATCCGCATACGGCCTGACGGACAAACCGGTGATTATCGGCGAACTCCCTGCAAACGGGGTCGGCGGTATCAGTATTAACAATTGTTATATAAACGGTTATGCCAACGGTCTCCAGGGCCTCATGCCGTGGACATCCAATGGCGTCGATTCGAACGGCAGCCTCGATTCGGGGCTTGGGAATGCACTCACTAATTTCAAGAACAGCCACCCCGGCCTGGTCTATCCGTCATCAGGATCTACTCCGGTGCCATCTGTCCCCCCGGCAGGCACTCCGGGGGATGTGAACGGTGATGGTAGTACTGATATTGTTGACGCACTTCTTGTTGCCCAGTATTATGTTAATCTGAATCCGTCACCCTTTCATATCGATGCGGCAGACACAAACTGCGACGGCAACATTGATATTGTGGATGCTCTCTTGATAGCACAATTTTATGTTGGTTTAATAGCAGCATTTTGCTAGGTGGAGTTTTTGTGAATCCAAAGCCATGAAATGGCGTGGATAAAACTCCATGCACTAAGCCCGGAGGGCGTGTGCAGATATTAGTTGATGCATTATTAATAGCCCAATATTTTGTGGGACTGATATCGAATTTTTGTTAAGCTGGCAGATAGGTAATGTTCTATTTGTAATAGAGCCGTAAAAAGGCGGCGGATTAAATTATCCGTCCCTTTTTACGGCTTATTTTTTTGGTACAATACACCGGTGACAATATGCGCCCCTGACAGGAGCCGGGGATTATCATCACCTTCATTGGGTTCCATTACCAAGCTCCTGAATCAAATCCGCTTCACGCCTTTGATGCAGGAGTTTTCTCTGAATTCGAAGCCGAATACGAAGCCATGGAGTTGCGCGAATCAACCTCACACATTAGCAAAAGTCCGTTACTAATCCTACATAAAATTGTGCTATTAAAAGTGCGTCCACGATATCGACGCTGCCGGAACAATTTGTGTCTGCGGCTGTGATATCAAAATTGGCCGGGTTTAATCCCACATAGTATTGTGCGATGAGAAGGGCATCAACGATATCTATTGCACTGTCCCCGTTTACATCACCCAGATGAGTTTGGGGCCGGGTCGGTGCTTGTGTCGGACCTGGAGTCGGTGTTGATGTGGATACACTTGTCGGAGCAGGTGTCACCGGGGTTCCTCCGGCACTTTGAAAACTCCATCGTTGACTGTTTGCGTTATCGGAATAGTGGCTCCACTGGTGAATATTCGCTCCATTATTACCCGAGGTAGCCTCTACATCAACAAGTAAACCGCTGTTCCGGTTTATGATCTGATAGTAATCGCCATCCCGTGTAAGGCTCCATTGCTGGTTGTTCTGATACGCGGCGAATGAACCCTGTCGTACATTTCCGCCGTCTGCCGTAGACCAGTCCTGGACTTCCAGTACCATGCCGCTGTTTCTGTTGGTAAGTAAATAATATCCGGGTCCGCTTGCTCCTGCTTCTTCAAGAAGCCATTCCTGGTGGGGGCTGTTTTCGTAAGACCACTGAATCACATTTGCCCCCGGGGCAGTAGATTTGTTTTCTACCGTCAATGCTTTTCCGCTGTGACCGGCGAGTATCCGGTAATACATTCCGACCTGGGGTGTTTCACTCGCCGGCGGCGGTTCGGGGGGCTGTTCGATGGGTTCGGTACTATCGATTGACACTGAATAGCTGTTCATTGTAAAGGTTTGGCTCCCGACAGTGGCGGTTATCTCAAATCCTCCCTGGACTTTTTCTATGATTCCGCTGCTGCTGAGCCATCCTTTGTTAACACAGTAATTAAGGATCGCCTTGAGATCAACTGTCATACTGTTGGTGTTTGACTGTCTGACAAACCCGGGATAACCGTTTTTGTACACATCCCAGGTCACTCCACCGATGGTTGCGGTCTCCACGAAAGATCCCCACGGTGAAACATTACCGTATTTGTTCATCCATACCATGACTTCTTCCGGGGCCCAGATGTCCCATGCAGTACAATAATCCCCATTCGTCGGAGAGCTGACATTCATGCTGCTTGTAAGGCTCTTCAACGAACCGATGGTGACACCTATGGGTTCCCTGGAACTATTCGGATAGGTCTTTACCCCGGTCCCGGTCTGATTGGATGTGACAGAAAAACGTGTCGTCGATGATGCCGTAATACATTGAGTGCCGACATTTTCGCCCCACAGGTTGTTATACACACAATAGGTGCCGTCACAGTAATGTGCCCACTGGCCGCAGGAATCCAATACCTGGGCATGGATTCCGGTCCCGATACAGACGAGTATCAGGACAATGATTGTTGTTGCTTTTTTCATATACCTTCTCCCTATTTCACATTTTGCTTATTGTATCATTACGCAGGTTACGCCCGCGACTCAAATAATTAATGTATGACAAGTTTGCCGTTATGAAAATTTTTGATTTCTTGTGAACCTGCGTTTCGCTATCATTCCACGTATTCTTGTAAAAAAACAAGAATACGTGGAATGATAGCATAATACTGATAAGAAAAAACTCCGGAAATGATAGTTAAATTCAGGTTGATTTTATAGTTTCGGGATTTAATTGATAATGTCATCGTCACGGAATTTATAAGATTGGTGCATAGAGATACGGTACTTTCTTAAACATTAGTTTTTATAAGGGCTTCTAGTCGAATTAACCAGTTATTAAAGATTTTGCATTTACTTCTTATCTTCTCTATTCCTATATTTTGTGCTATTACTATTCCTGTACTCGTCTTTTTATATCTTGGATAGAAATTTTCCAATCGTTTCGATGGAGCAGTCAAAGGAGAATCATCGATTTTCTCAGGATCACCGAACTGATTTATAACGTTATCTATTGCCGATTGTGGTACTTGAAGTGCTGTGGCAAGGCAAGAGGCATCACTGAACAGTAATGCTTCGAATTCATGCATTTCAATATTGGGGATAAAACGCGAGGCTGATCCATATCCGGATAATTTATCATTAACAGCTTTATGGGTTGCTTTGTTTATAATTGAAGCAATATTTGAAGGCACAGTCTCTTGTTGAGCTTCATTAAAGCCAGGCCAATCATTCTTTAAACCATAATAATCAATAAGGAGGCTTATATATGTGTCTTGCCGTTGTTTCATGTGTATGGTGATATCTTTAATTGCTCTGCTAAATTTTACATCGCCGCCTTTTTGACCTGGTTTTGATATCTGAATAGGTATCATATAAATATTCTTATGAGATAAGTATTCTCCCAATATTTTTTTTATAAAGATCTCCTCTGTTCTTCCTTCAACGATCGTTATGATTTCTATGAACTTATTCATAAACCGGACCTCCTGAAATCACATTCTTGGTCCAGAGTTCGCCGACAGAATAATCCTTAAGCCATTCTTTGAAATCATCTTCATTGAGCCTCTTAAATAGAGATGCACCATTTTCTCTATTTACTACAATAATATCCTCGATACCACAATGATCAATCAATGCCGGAGATTGCGTGGCAACAATAATCTGGGTGCGTTTTGCCGCATCCTGAATCAGTTCCGCCATGATCGAGATAGCTGCCGGATGGAGTCCTAATTCGGGTTCGTCGATTATGATCGTGGAAGGTGGATTTGGCTGTAATAATGATGTGGCAAGGCAAATAAAGCGGATTGATCCATCTGAAAGATGGTAAGGCTGCATAGGATAATCAGATCCTTTTTGTTTCCATGAAAGATTGAGTTTTTGTTTCTCACCAAATTCATTAATATCCAATAGAAACTCATCAAAGAAAGGCATGACTATCCTTACAGTATTAATAATCTCAGAATATTCGGCTGTATGTTTTTCCTTGAGCCTGTATAAATAGGGAGCAATATTGGAAGCATTCCCCCGAAGATATTTATTATCCTGGATAATTTCATACTGCCGCATTGCAGCCGTTTCACTGGTATCATGGAAGTGATAAATCTGCCATGAAGAAATTGCATCATAAACCGGTTCACTATATTCACTGTCTCTTCCCTTGCTTTTCGCTTCTTTAACAAGGAGTGAAGTGTCATCATCGCTGTCACCGAGTGGCCACCAGCCAGATTTTCCATATTTATAATAGCGTGCCTCATTAGTAATAATACATGTATCTTTTGGAGTTGGTTGCAGTTTAAACCTGTATCCGCGAATACCGAATCGAGTTGAAAATTCCATTTTTTTCGTTGTTTTACGGCCATTAAAAAGAAGATCACTTATCCCGCCATTTTGTCTTACATAGTCACCCAGATTACCATTTATTAAGCTCCGTAACATACGAAAGAAGCTCACCATATTAGATTTTCCTGTACCATTCCCCCCAATAAATATATTGAGATTCGTGAGTTTAAATGAGTCAAGATTTTGAATTGATTTAAAACCTTTTATCGTTAATGTATCTAATGAACTCATTATGTCACCTCCCGCTTTGTTTTCTTTGGAATAATACTATCAGTACCACTATCCTCTCCCCAATGATCAATTTCCTGTTTTTTAATTACAGTATTCCTGATGATAGTCAAACTTATAATTTCTGTCAAAGCATCTTTAGGAAAACCACGGAAAAAATGGCAACATATTCACCATGTATGCAATCACGGATCTTTCCGTTTTTTATTGACCAGCCTCCTTTTATTTTGTAGGATTGATCGAAAATCAGGAATCGATGTTTTTCCTGTTACATCCGAAAGTGGAGCCCATGGGATGATACAATTAAAGAAAAATAACGGAATATTCCGGCTGCAACATGGCAGTAAATCGTTTCTCATCCTGGGAGGGGAGCTGGGCAACTCAAGTGCTTCCAGCCCTGAATACATGGAGAAGATCTGGCCCGGGCTTGCGGAGATGAATCTGAATACCCTCCTGGTGCCGGTCTATTGGGAATTGATGGAACCGGAACAGGGTGTGTTTGACTTTTCTCTTGTTGACAGACACCTTGCGGATGCGCGGCGATATAATATCAACCTTATCCTCCTTTGGTTCGGCAGCTGGAAAAATAGTATGTCCTGCTATGTCCCTTCCTGGATAAAAGAGAACCGGGAAACCTATCCACGGGCCAGACGTAAAAACGGGACTGCCATGGAAATCCTCTCTGCCTTTTATCAAACAAACCTTGAAACAGATGCAAAAGCTTTCAGGGCATTGATGAGGCACTTGTATGAAGTTGATCACCGTGAGGAAACCGTGCTGATGGTCCAGGTGGAAAATGAAGTCGCCATGGTCGAACAGCCGCGGGATTATTGCAGTGCTGCCGAAAAAGCATATAAATCCCCGGTGCCGCAGACCTTAATCGACTATTTACATTCCCACACAAAAACCCTTCACCCTCACCTGGCGGGGCTTTGGAATCAATCACCTCGCCTTAAGTCGTGTGATTGGAGCGAAATGTTCGGATCAGAACCTGAGGGCGAAGAGATCTTTACCGCCTGGTTTTATGCAGCCTATATCAACACTATTGTGAAAGCCGGTAAAGAAGAGTATCCTCTCCCGATGTTTACAAACGCGGCTCTGAATCGTCCGGGATTGCGGCCGGGAGAATATCCCAGTGGCGGGCCTTTGCCGCACTTACTGGATATCTGGCGCGCCGGTGCTCCGGATCTGGATTTTTTTGCCCCGGATATCTATTTCCCGGATTTTTCAGCCTGGTGTGAAAAATATCACCGTGATGAAAATCCTCTTTTCATTCCCGAGGCCACTCTTCATCCCTCAAGTGGAGTAAACGCTCTTTATGCCATCGGAAAGCACCGGGGACTTGGTTTCAGTCCATTTGCCATTGAGTCGGCGGATACGGAAAGTGCCGCACACCTCGCTTCCTGCTACGGAATGTTACGTCAACTTACACCCCTGATTCTTGCTCACCGGGAGACCGGTGCGATGACTGCCTTTCGCCTTGATACCGAAGCGCCGTCTGCAACCTTTCATTTGGGTGATTACACCTGGAGGTGCGGCCATACTTACACGCTCCCCTGGTCCCCATGTAAAGAGAGTGGGGATTTGCCTGCTGCCGGAGCACTCGTGATTGCCCTCTCTTCCCGTGAATTTATTGTTGCCGG
>JAFGRV010000012.1 GCA_016934975.1 Spirochaetales bacterium
TAATCAATGAGGCAATTTAAATTTATTAGGATTATTATGATTTTTAATTATAAAATTATTACTTCTATTAACTGTAAGTATAAAAAACCCGAGAATATCATAGTGTAATTATGTTAATCGTAGATAGCTTTAAGTATACTTTAAAATCGAGGAGAAAGTTGTGGAAAGATTTTTAGATATTTTAAAATCGATTACAATAAAAATAGGAGATTTCTTTGATATATTTGACTTATCTTTTTTTATATCGGGTTTTGCATCAGTAGGAGCACTTATTGTTTGGATTAATTTATTCGGAAGCACTCAGATAAAAGAATTAATTAATCCTACAAATATCAATATCTTTGTAATTATTATAGCGTGCTATATTATCGGTCTCATTAATTTTGCATCCGGTCGAAACATACGAATCTGGTTTTTAAAATTAGTTGCAAAATTAAGAAAAGAAAAATATTACACACAACTAAAATCTATTATTATTTCCCATAAGCTTGATAAACATGAGTCATATAAAGAATATTTGACTGATAATAAAAAATTGAATCAAAATATGTGGAGATTATATATACGTCTTTGGGCAGAAATTAGGGAAAATTCAAATTTACTTTTGTCCTATAATCTTATACGGCGATACTGGGTTTTAGCAGCAATTTTTGACGGACTTATGATGTCTTTATTTCTCTGGGTAGTGGTACTTATATATTGGATTTTTCAACCACCTGTCATAGGATTGCTCAGCCCATCTATCGGATGGCCACTTGTAGGAATTATTTTTATTGTGTCTTTATTTTGTTCAAGGGAAGCATACAGATATGCTAAATTCCAAATGGAAGAACTGGTTGCCACTTTAGCATTAAAAAAGGTAAAATAATAAATCATCATTAACCAATAAAATTACGGAAAGACTAAAAAAGTTGATTAAAAAGGGTCGTTCATGGCTTTTTTACAAGAGTTTACCCCAAACACACTACTACTATTAATTATATAAAAAATTCTTTCTTGCTTTTTGATTCTTCCTTTCTTACACTTTACTCTATGAACTTCTTAAAGAATTTTTTTACCACAATTTTCATTATTATCCTTTTTCCTTCACTCCTCGCCCTCTCTTTCGCTGTCATTCTGAACACCACAATTCTTGATGCCGATTTCATGATATCAACCTTGAGCAGTATCGATATCTCTTTTTTATTGGATAATATTCTTGAAAAAGAGATACCAACGGAGATTCCAAAGGAAGTGCGGACGATGTTCGCAGGGCAAATCAGAACACTCCTCGAAAATCAGCTAAAAACAATTGTCGTACCAACTTATAACTATTTATTAGGTGAATCGGAAACCCTTGAAACTGTCATATCTTTAGCAGGTGCTAAAAAGGCGTTAAAACCGGTCATTTTGCAGTACATGCTTGCTTCCCAGCCCGAAAAGTATCATCCTCTTATCAAAAAAGAGTATGAAACCTACTGGAAAGAATTTTCTTCCGAAATACCCGACACCATCGACCTGCATAAACTTATTGAAGATAAGAATGTTTTTGAAACGATTGAACGTATCAGAGAAATATTATCTATTTTTAAACAAGTTGTTCTTCTGTTGATAACTGCATCCATCATCCTTATCCTTCTGATTATGCTTATCCAAAGAAATTTACGAAGCCTTTTACATATTGGAGGGATTCTTTTCCTGCTCCTGGGTTTGATTATTTTTCCGTTAAGTTTGCTCTTTGACTATCTTATGAGTGCTGATTTCTTTGGCAAGGAAATCCCGGTGTTTATCTATAGCACTCTCTTTTCCCTGATTTCCGGTATTACAAGTAACATCAGGTTGATTGGGATTGTATACCTCATTGGCGGAGTTTTTTGTTTAATTATTTCGTTTATTCTCAAAAGAAATAAGAATAAGAGAACCCCCCGGGAAAACGAACCGGATAGCAATACGGAGTGATGCTCCACATACCTGGGATACCCCGGTTCTTTACTTTGTTGCCGGGGCTGCACTCCTGGGAGTACTGAACATTAACTAAATAATCTCTGGCACACTGAAGCTAAACAGAATGAGAACTAATCCATCCTTCATTTCCATCCTGTTTTTTTCGATTACTCCATCATTCTTAAAGTAGACTCTGCTATTTTACTGTTAGGAAATTCTTCCAGCACTTGTTTATACGTCTTTATAGATTCATCCTTTTTTCCAATTTGTCCTAAACAAAAAGCTTTGTTTAATAATGCCATTTCCGTATATGATATTCGTGAAGAACTGAGAATGGTTATAAATCGGTATTTATCGATCCACCTATATTTTTTAAAAAACAGATAACTTGCCTCAAAACATGGTAAAGCTTGTTCGAAATTCCCTTTTTTATAGAAAGCAACACCTTTCCGGTGGTAATGAGGGATACTATATCTAAGAATAATTGTAAGAACTATAAATATTCCAAATGAATATAACATATAATTCTCTTTATCAATCTGATAAAAAACAAAGATCAATATTGCGATTAAAGATAGTTGTAGTAGGATTGAAACAATATTAATTTGCTTTACAATTGGTAAATTCGATGACATGTCACCTCCGGAGATATGGTATCAAACATCCCCCTTATAATCATGTAAAATTTTCTATTCCGGATTACGGCACCTTTCAAATTAACACCGCTCCTGGTAATAATTGCTTTTTTTATCCAATTTGTCAATATCACAATGTACTGGGGTGCGATTGAACGAATTAGTTGTTATTCACTATGTTGATGACTATTTCTCATACAAGAACATATTTATAAAATAATTTTGTCAAGGGTGAATAAAAATCCTTAAATTCCCACCCGTGTACCGGATAATCCGGAAGGGGGCATCTTTCGAGCCGGGCTATTCACTCCGCAGATTAAAATATCAAGCTCCGTCCCCAAGAACCAAGAAATCCTATCCGATTTCAACAAATCCTGAGCTCCGTCCCTAAAAACCTGCCTTGACAGAGAAGGATAAACCTCCGTCCCTAAAAACCTGCCTTGACAGAGAAGGATAAACCTTTACAATACCGGATAAAGAAGGATGTATAGTGAATAATCATGCAATATCTTGATATGCTTAATGAAAAACAAAGACAAGCTGTTCTCCACCTTGGACATCCTCTGCTTATCCTTGCCGGGGCCGGATCGGGAAAAACCCGTGTCATCACTACCAAAATAGCATGGCTTATCAACGAAATGAACTATAATCCCCGCTCAATTCTCGCGGTGACCTTTACCAACAAGGCTGCGGATGAAATGAGAAACAGGGTTCTCTCTCTGGCAGAGGGGGCAGAGAATGTCATGATACGGACGTTCCATTCTTTCGGTGCCTGGCTTTTGCGGAGAAATACACATATTCTTAATCTCCCATCCCATTTTTCCATTTATGATGTTGATGATATGGTCGCCATGCTTAAATCGATCATTCAGGAAAAAATGTCTTTACAGGAATTACGGTGGCTGAGCTCCAGGATCAGCAGGGCAAAAGACAAATGTCTTACCCCGGATGATAATTTATCGGATATTTGCGATGACGAGGAGGAGTTCGCAAAGACATATAAGGCATATCAAGCGAGGCTTGAGATAAACGGGTGTGTAGACTTCGGGGACCTTATCATGCGGCCGGTATTATTATTAAAACACAATCCCCAGGTAAAAAAGAGGATACAGGACCGGTTTCAGGTTATTCTCGTTGATGAGTTTCAAGACTCCAATACTGCACAGTTTGAACTGTTAAAAGAAATGTACAGCGGAAGTAATTACCTTTGTGTTGTGGGGGATGAGGACCAGTCTATTTATTCCTTTCGAGGTGCGGAGGTAGAGAATATTGTTGAGTTCCCCAAGGTTTTTCCGGGGACAGAGGTGATAATGCTGGAACAAAATTACCGCTCCACAGGGAGTATTCTGGACCTGGCAGTGAAGGTGGTCAATAATAATGAATATCGATTAGGGAAAAATCTCTGGACAGAAAATCCGCAGGGAGATCTCCCGGTCATTACACAGCTTTCAAATCAGGACGAGGAAGCACTCTTTTGCGCACATATTTTAAAAGACAGAAAATATGACGGAACGGCCATTTTATACAGAAACAATTATCAATCCAGGGCAATCGAAACATTATTTATCAAACTGGGGATCCCTTACCGGATTGTCGGAACACTTCGGTTCTATGAGCGGGAAGAGATAAAGGATATTCTTGCGTATTTAAAATTTATCGTAAATACCAAAGATGAGATTTCATTTAAAAGAGCATTAAATAAGCCTTCCCGGAGCATAGGAGCGAAAAGCATCGAAAAAATCCTCGAATCTCCGGGAGATACATTGTTAGAAAAAAGTATGGAAGCCCGATCCCATCTCTCAAAAAAAGCAAGAGAAGGCCTGCAATATTTTCTTAGTGTTATAGAAGAAACTTACACCATGTTGGAATCGCACTCACTCTCCGAGGTCATTCACAGCCTTATTATCCGGTCCGGGTTGTATGATTATTATAAAGAAACGGATAAAAAAAACTCTACGACAAAAGTACAAAACCTTGAAGAATTTGTGAATGCCACAAACCAATACCCGGGGGGAACGGATGGACTTTCGTTTTTTCTGGAAGCCACACTGTTAAGTGGTTCAGCCGAAAATCCATATGCTGCCGATGGAAAAGTAACCCTTATTACTGTTCATAATACGAAGGGGCTTGAATTTGACCGGGTGATCCTGACAGGGTTGGAAGACGGGTTATTTCCCTATATCTCAAATTCAGAATATAGAGATGATGATGATTTTGAGGAAGAGCGAAGACTCTTTTATGTAGGGGCAACGAGAGCTAAAAACGAATTGTATCTTACGTATTGCTCACAACGTCTTGTCTTCGGAAAATATAACCGTCAATCACCATCACGTTTTCTTTTGGAGATACCCGGTCATTGTGTTCGAATGATTGATGATGAAGACGGAAAAAAAAGCAGCGGTTTTTCACGGGGAATGCGTGTTATGCACCCCGAATATGGGGCTGGTATAATTGACAAAAAATGGTATAATGATGATGATGAGATGGTACTTGTTAAATTTGATACTGGCAGATATTTACAATTTATTTCCGTGTATTCAAAACTGGAAAGATGCTAATGGAAATTCTTACAATCCTGATAAATCGTTAATTTTATCTTCTATAGAATAGGGTTTTATCGAAAAACTATGAAACAGAGTACGACAGATTCATTATCCAAATTCATTCCTGTTATGAAACGTGCCCGGGGTTACAGACTCTACGATAATTACGGGAAAAGATATGTTGATCTTTATCAGCAAAACGGGCATGCACTTCTTGGACACCGGGCATTTTCACTCACCACAGTACTTAAGAATATCATCTCCAAGGGACTTATTTTTGATCTCCCCTCGATCTATGGATCTCGATTAATAAAAGCTGTGAAAGAGCTTATTCCGGGGATACAATCTGTTTTTATAGCTGGTTCAATAGAACAGGGGTTACAATCAATAACAGATAGCGGAGAGATGAATCTCTCGCGCCATGATATATACGATCCTTTTCTAAAAAATAAAAAAGGAAAAATCGCGGTGTGGCGCCCATTTTCCGGGATAACATATGAGGATGAACAAATACTGCTCCCGATTCTTCCTTTTTCCGTCGGGGGTTCACCAATAGTCATCTGTTTCAGAAAAAAGCTGGAGATTCCGGAAAGTGCTCCTCTTTTATCACCTTTTCTTCTGGCAGGAACAGTAAGAGCTGTTTATGACCTCAATAAATATGTATTGCCGGAATGGTTTAGCCATAATTTGCTTAAAAATAGCGTAAAATGGGATCAACGGGGAATTTATATTCTTCCTAAAATGGAAAAGAGAGAGTACGACATTGAATTTAAAAAATTCTTAAACCACGGTATCCTGCTTTCCCCTCATTATCCGCAGCCAAGTATTTTACCCGGAGAACTTTCTTCCGGAGAACTACAGAATATTTTACAATTATTTAGAAGAGAAGAGAAGAGAATATAAAAGTATAGAAATATGCTATTATTCCGAATATTTTAGTTTTTTAAACAAGAATATTCGGAATAATAGCGAAACGCAGGTTTTGCAAGAAATCAGAAATATTCAAAACTGCAACCGCGTAATAAATTAATTATTTGGATTGCGGGCACAGCCTGCGTAATGTATATACTGATAATTTTTAAAATGCCTGATGTAATAATCAGGAGGGTATCTTTCAATAATTGCTTGTTTCGAAACAGTTGAGTATACAATTAAGTCCAGGAGAAAAAAATGGAATATAATGAAATAATAATACTTACCAGAATTGTAACCGGAGCAATCGGCGCGTTTTTCTCAATCCTCCTCTGGTCAAAAACCAGGGAACCCGCATGGATATTTATTATTATAGGGAGTTTATGCTATTATACGGAAATTATTTTTTCCACCCTTGAAACATTCGGGATTTTAAAAAAAGATATTCTTGTTATAGCAGGAATTCCATTAGTAAAGATACTCCTCATTAACCTTCCGATACTTTTTATAACTATTGGATTTATTACAATACTCATAAATAAAAAAAATTATTCTTAAAGCCAGGAAAATCAATCATAGAGCATACTTTTTTCGTAATCTGCTTTTAATGTAATCATTACAAAAAGAGTATCTGATTTCTTTCTAAAACAACTCAGTAAATTCAGTGAAGTTCCTGACTTTGCATGGGGATAAAAACACTCCAAAGCCAATTTCATAAACTCTAAAATTACTCTTGTTTTCCCGCAATTAAATCAATATACGATTGACAATAATCAAATATAAAAATAAAATGAAAAAAGATCAAAAAATGATTGACAGATCTAAAAATATATATATCTTTCTCATATAAAGAAAAATGAGATTGGAGGAAGGAATGATTGCATTAGTTATTGGTATAATATGTATGGTTTTTACTGTTTGGGCGATTCTACCATTCCCATTTCCCATGGGTTTGGATTGGGGTGAAGAGATAGTAAAGTTTTTAATGGGTGGAGGGCCAATCTTAGCTCTTCTTATTGGTATCATTGCCTTTTTTATCGGGATTGCAGATATTAGAGATAAGATCGAAGAGAAAAAAGAATTAAAAGAAGAAAAAGAGAAAGCAAAAGAGTAGAATTTACTCTTGACATTATTCCAGGAAATATGTAATTATACTTATCACGCTGTCTCTATTATACAGCAGGACAGATAGAAGTATATACTAATATAAGGACTTAATAAATGAAGACAATATTTGTGAAGACAAAGGATATAGAAAAAAAATGGTATATTGTCGATGCTGCTTACGAACGTGTTGGCAAAATTGCGACAAAGGTAGCAACAATACTAAGGGGAAAACACAAACCTACTTATTCTCCGCACATGGATGTAGGTGATTTTGTCATTATCATCAATGCAGAAAAAGTACAACTTTCCGGTAGAAAAAAAGATAATAAGTTGTATTACAGGCATTCCGGATATCCCGGGGGCTTAAGATCTGAGACATTCGCAAAAATGATTGTACGAAAACCAACATATCCATTGGAACATGCGATAAAAGGAATGCTTCCCAAAGGGCCCCTTGGGCGTGATTTTTTTCGTCATTTAAAAGTATATGCCGGGGAAAATCATCCCCATGCATCACAAAAGCCTGAACAGCTTAGTATATAAAATAACAGGAGAAATGTTGTGATTGAAAATCTTGAAGTAAGAACCGGAAAAAGAAAAACAGCCGTAGCACGTGTTTATTTGAGAAACGGAAGCGGTAAAATAATTGTAAATGGAAAAGACCTGGATACCTATTTTCCCGGTGAATTATTTAAAATTATTGTGATGAAACCTTTGGAAGTCACAAATAATCTTGTTAATTATGATATAAAGATAAATGTAACCGGAGGTGGTTATTCCGGCCAGGCAGGAGCATGTCAACATGGTATAGCACGTGCTCTCGCTTATTACGATCTGTCCAATCGTGCATCTTTAAAAGCAAACGGATTTCTTACCCGGGACTCACGAATGGTAGAAAGAAAAAAATACGGCCGCCGCGGTGCACGAAGAAGATTCCAGTTCTCAAAGAGATAATCTTTATATATCCCGGCTCGAAAACCTTAAAGGTAATACTATTAAAATAGTTATCTCGGATGGTACAAGTTTTATAGTTTTAGAAGAAGTAATTATAAACGAAAACATCTACCCGGGAAAAGAAATTTCATATAAAGATTGTGAAGAGATAAAAGAAGCATCCGAACTGGTGAAGGCTGAAAAACAGGCCATCACACTTCTCTCCTACAGACAGCATTCAAAGAAATCCCTCGAATTAAAGCTTTTAAAACGAGGTTTTACAAAAAACTGCATAGAAACTCTGTTTCAAAAACTGAAAAATCTTAATTATCTTAATGATGAAGAGTTTGCACGTGCATGGGTTTTTTCCAGAATAAACCTTCATCCTGAAGGGAAAATCGCGCTGATGGCTGGACTTCTCAAGCAAGGTATTGAGCGGGTATTAGGTGAGGTTATTATAAATGAATGTGTCTCCGAAGATATGGAAATTGAGCTTGCATCAACATTATACAAAAAACTGGTACAACTCCACAAGCCGGATATAAAAATTGCCGCAACCCTAAAAGCCAGAGGTTTTTCTTACCGTATTATTCGTCAGGTTATGGATATGACAGAACATACGGATGAGAATTTTGATGAATAATATAAACGTAAAACTTTTATTCCCTACTGAATTTTTTCCAGCTGTATATCATCAAACCAGGCAGTTCCTGTTATTTCCGAACCGGCAGAGCCGATATTACATTGAACTTCTATCTCCGTATACTCTTCCGTATTAAAATCACAGGTTAACTGAGTCCAGTCCACATTTCCGTAAGCTAAATCGGAAAAAACCGGCCAGGCGTCACCCGGTTTTACTGCAATGGATACACCTGCAGGAGTTCCGTCCGCATCTATACCCGGAACATTTTCCATTTTGACCCAACCGGTTAAGCGGTAGCTAGTATGAGGCTCTACCCGGAGCAGTTGCCCCCAATAACCGACATTATCCGATGTAAATACAATTTTCGCACTTCCGGATCCCGTTCTCGCCACATTTTTATCCCACGTAAGCTCGGCGGTTTCAAATATCCAGGCTGAGTATTTCCACGATGCAGGCGTTCTTTCCTGAACACCATCGGAAAGTTCAAATCCCGGGTTCTTTAATTTACCAACGATACTTTTTTTATCCGAGAGATTCTCGAGGAGGGATTCTATCATTTCTTCAGGATATCGCATCATCCTGTAAATCCTTTTACGCGTATCATTCTGAATATCAAAATTATAATACTCCCACACAATGTTTTTATTTTCCGTTAGCTCAAAAACATGACCGTTTGCACTATTAGTAATAAGCGTATTCCCATTGGGCAAACGCTGAACACCTCCCCAGAAATTGGAAAAGAATTTTTCAGGAGGATCTGTTTTATATTCCCAGGTAATCGTCTTAGTCACAGGATTTAATTGAATAACCCTGGAATAATTTCTTTTGGTTAATCCGTTATCAAAGATCAGGATCTCTCCGCTTTCGAGCATTACCGGCATATGCTGCCAATCAAGATCATCCGGACCCCACGCCCAGACAATCTCTTTAGAATCTTTATCCAGGATAATTACTAAACTTGCATTTCTAAAACTGATAAGCCAGTTGCCTTCCCGGAACCGGTTATCAGTTTTCCCCAAAGTATTGGAGGGAAGAATTTTAATTGAATTAAGATGAAAGTAATCAAAATCCTGATCTTTCTCTAACTCCGGATCTTCCGGCTCCACATCCAGAGAAGAGGGATTCTGGTATTTTTGTATTTCCTCCAGATGATCCCACGTAGACCATTCATCTATAAGTGTACCTTTTTTTGAGAGATGCCTGATCGTGTTAAACAATACTGTTCGGGATTTGTATTGTTTCGCCAGGGTATATGGTATGAGATAAGTCCCATCCGGAAGCATCTCCACATCATGATGGGCTCTCATCGGCGTATACCATACAGTGTTCGAATACCAGTCGAGCTCTGTCACACAGAGATCGGTACAATAAGCAATAAGGTTTCCATTTGGCTTTAAATATCCATATTCCCATACACCTGTATGATAGGGCATGTACCATACATGAACAATCTTGCCATCCATATCCAGAAGATATGCCCTGTCATTTAAATTAAAAAAAAGATTGTATCCGGGATATGCTTTTTCTTTTATATATGTCGTCACTCCGGAGATTGAGACATCAGTATCTTCTGCTGTCCAGGAAACATATGGTAAAGATTTTAATTGATCAAGGTCTTCACTGTAATAATCAGTTGTCTTTGAACATCCTGTAATGAATACAACAACGGCACATACAATAAAAAACATCTCTTTATTTCTCATTTCTCGACTTCCTCCTCGACTATCTCGATGCAACTATCAACGCGTAATTAATTTTATCATATCATGTGGAACCAATGATTTCAGCAATCATTTATTAAAACCTTCCAAATATCATTTAATGGTCATGAAATGACCATAGATAAATTGTATGGTAAGTTAAATATAATAATTATTTATGATTTAGATGAGATGTAAATCTCTTTATAAAGAGATTTATTGACTTTAATGTATCTATTTTGTATACTAATAGTATAAAAAAGATTTTTAAATGATTATTCTTGAATTTGAAAAAAAGAGAATCAGGATAGAAAGGAATATTTAATTTCCTCAAAATCTTCCTGGGATATGTTGTCAGTGAATATCGATGGATGGATAACCAGGAGATATAACAGAGTAAAACTATAAAAAAAATTATATTAAATCCCGCAGTATAGATTGATAATTGCAGCAGGAGAGTTCCGGATATTACCTGTTATTCATGTAATTTTCAGGGGTATTTATAGTGTTTTGACTGTAGTATTCTTAAACCATAAAAAAAGTATTACAGCTTATTTTGGAATGGAAAAGGCAGCAACCTATTTGAACTTTGACCCCGGTATGATTGATAGTTGAAATTGTTACGTACATAAAATGATTAAGGAAGATCTATGAATTTTAATTTATTTCACCAGTTGCTCTATATTGATCCCGGTACTGGCGGATTCATTGTCGGGAATATTATTCCAATTATAATTGGGGTGATAACGGCTTTTTTCGGCTTAATTGTAATCTTTTTTAAAAAAATATTCAATTTCTTTAAAAAGCATACATTAATTTTTATTATTTTACTTGTTGTTTTACTTATTATTATCATCACTGTTATAGGAGTATTCATCTTGAGTAAAGAATCGGATTACAAACACAGGATCATTATTCTCGGTTTCGACGGATTAAGTCCGCATATAATCGACTCCTTAATCGACCAGGGAAAACTTCCCAATCTTACGGCACTAAAAGAGACCGGAACCTACACGCAACTCAGTACGACAAATCCCGCTCAATCTCCTGTCGCCTGGACAGGTTTTTCCACCGGACAAAATCCGGGGAAAACAGGGGTATTTGATTTCATAAAACGGGACCCGGCTACCTATAAACTTACTCTTTCTATGTCCCAAATCCGTGGAGAAACGGTGAAACCTGCAACAAAGAGCAAGCGTTTATGGTTTTATACTTCAAAGAAAAAGCTGCCGACGACGATTATATCCTGCCCTGTTACTTTCCCACCAGATAAAGTATATAACGGGAATTTTCTCTCCGGCATGGGTGTCCCGGATATTCTCGGCACCCAGGGTACCTTTTCATTTTATACGACCAGAAAAGACAGAACAAAGGATGTCGGAGGAAATGTTTTTCAGATTAATAAATCCGATGTTATGGTGATGAATATTTTAGGTCCCCGTAAAATCGATATCTCCGGAAAATCCGATTTCACAAAAATACCTTTTAAGGTGGCATTGGATCCTCGGAATAATGAAACCATAACGATCACTTTACAGGATAAAACATCAACATTAAAGTTACACACGTGGAGTGATTGGCAGGAAGTAATCTTCGACCTTGGTTTCCTGAAAAAAGTGAAAGCAATCCTGAAATTCTACTTTGTAGAAAATGATGATGAGTTTTCTTTGTACGCGAGTGCTCTCAATTTTGATCCCACCGAACCTTTTTTACCGATTTCTTCTCCTAAAAGCTACAGCAAAGAGCTTAAAGAAAACATCGGTTTTTTCTACACCCTGGGAATGCCGATGGATACCTGGGCTGTCAATGAGGGTCGCCTGAGTGAGGAGCCTTTTATAGAGCAAGTGAATGATGTATTAAAAGAAAAAACTGAAATATTGGAATACGAATTAAAACGATTTGAGACAGGTCTTCTTTATTGTTATTTTGAGTCCCCTGATATTATGCAGCATATGTTCTGGAGATACAGAGACCGGCTGCATCCTCTTTATGAAAGTAATGATGAATACAGTACTATAATCGAATCATGGTATGAAAAAATGGACAATATACTCGGGGGAGTTATGCGCCGCATACACGAGGGTGACACGATTATAGTTCTTTCCGATCATGGGTTTGATACATTCCGCCGTTCCGTGCATGTCAATACCTGGCTGAGGAAAAACGGGTACCTTCAATTAAAAAATCCGCAAGCCACATCCGGCGGCGAACTGCTCACATTTATCGATTGGTCGAAAACAAAAGCATATGCCGTGGGATTCGGTTCAATCTATCTTAACGTAAAAGGGAGAGAAAAGGAAGGAATTGTTGAACCAGGGGCGGAAGCAGAAGCTCTGAAAAAAGAAATAAGCAGAAAGCTTTCCGAATGGACTGATCCGAAATACGATGAGATGGTAATTCACAAGGTCTATAAAAATGATGAAATTTTCCGGGGAGAATATCAAAAGGAAACCCCTGATCTTTTTATCGGATTTAACAGCGGATATAGAGCATCCTGGCAAACAGCCCTTGGCGCTGTACCTAAAGACATAATTGAAGATAATTTAAAAAAATGGTCGGGAACTCATTTGATTGACCCAAGTCTTGTCCCGGGCATTTTCTTTTCTAACCGGATCATCAGCACCGAAACCCCATCAATCTATGATATTACTCCTTCTGTTCTAAAACTTATCGGGTATACAGATGAAGAATTGCAGAAGATGGATATGGATGGTCAACCCTTATTCGAGGAACAACCTGCTTTTCGTTAAGTGTACAGATCATTTTAGGCTGTGCCGGCATAAGGAGAGATGGTGGATCATTTAAAAAAACTGGAAAACAGATCAATTTATATAATCCGCGAAGCATATGCTCAATTCAGGGATACGGCTCTCTTGTGGTCCACAGGCAAGGACTCAACAATAATGGTATGGCTTGCCAGAAAAGCTTTTTTCGGCAGCATTCCGTTTCCGGTTCTGTTTATTGATACGGGATCTATGTTTAACGAAATGTATGAGTTCAGGGAGCACTATAAAAAAGAATGGAACCTCAACCTCCTTATCGCGAAAAATCAGACTGCCTTTGAAAAAGATTATGGACCGGAAAACTTTTCAGATAAAGAAGAGTGCTGCGCAACCTTAAAAACAAAGGCGCTGCTGGATATCCGGGAAAAAAATAACCTTAAAGCCCTTATTTTTGGAATACGCGGAGACGACCCGGGATTCGGGGACAAGACCGCATCTATCATACAAACAAACGATCATTTTCGAATACATCCCATGCTCCACTGGACAGTAATCGACACCTGGCAGTATATTAAGAAAGAAAAAATACCAATAGTAAATCTTTACTTTGCGATACGGGGACAGAGGTATAACACGATAGGGTGCGCCCCCTGTTGCAGACCGGTAAGTTCACATGCCGATACACCCGGAAAAATCATACATGAACTGCAACGAGCGAAAAATACTAATCCCGGAGGGACGGAGCTGAGAGAAGGCGAAGACGCTTATACAATACAAAAATTAAAAAGTCTGGGATATATGTGAGGAAAAATGAAGAAGATTATAAAAGCCGGAGGGACGGAGCTTACGTTTTTTATTATTGGAGATAAATTATGTGGGAAAACCGCCCTGGCAGGAAGACTTCTTTTTGAAACAAAAGCTTTACCACAAGAAAAGATAACTGAAATCAGAAAAATATCAAGGGAACTGGGGAGAGAGACAGAACTTGCATTTATTCTTGAATTTCTCAAAGATAAACAAGAGAAAACCACGACTACAATTCCATTATCATTCTCCGATAAAAAACGAAAATTTTGTATCTTCGATTTTCCCGGGAATTCAGACCTTATAAAACACATTTTAATTGGAGAAGACCAACATTTCCACGCAATAGTGATGATTGATGCAGGGAAAGCAGTCGATGAACAAGCTCAACGATACGCACCTCTGTTAAAAATGCTTGAAATAAAAAATATTATTATTGTGCTTAACAAAATGGACTTAATAGATTTTGATAGTAAAAAATTCCGGGAAAGAGAACAAGTCCTCATTAAGGAATTCTCGCATTATTCTATCAGCCCCAAAGCAATTATTCCGGTTTCAACGAAGATAGGGTTAAATATTACAAAACAAGCTCCTGAGATGGCATGGCACAAAGGTCCCAGTCTTATAAATGCTCTTGATACAATCCCCATAAAATCTGATAAAAAAATCAAACCACTCAGATTTCCGGTTCAGGATATATATACAATAAATGGGAAATCCGTTATCGCGGGAAGGATTGTTACCGGTTCTTTACAAAAAAACGAAGTAATCACACTCTTTCCACAGAAAAAAAAGGTTTGCGTATCAGAGATTCTCATCTTCAATAAAAAAAACATACGGAAAGTAGAGAGTGATGAAAATATCGGACTTGTAATTAATCAGGATATCCCGATAAAACGGGGTGATGTTTTTATAAATGATGAAAAAGAAATCAAACCAGTAAACCACATATCTGCATGTATTTTATGGTTCTCTAAAGTTCCTCTGGATAAAGGAAGCACTATCACCCTCTGTTGTGCAACCCAGGAAATCTCTTCCACAGTTAAAGAGATAATAAATACAATAAACACATCAACCCTTGAAAAAATTAATAACAACCCGGATAAAATACAATGTAATGAAATTGGTATCATTCAGTTGATATCAGACCAACCAATAATTATTGAAAAAGCATCTTATATTCCAGAGTTTGGAAGAATACTTTTTAAAATAAACGGTACACCCTGCGGTATCGGAAGAGTTTAACAGACCAATCTTTTTTTTATCTTCACTATTAATAAAGTTCTCAGAAAATAGAGACGGAGGGACGGAGCTATAGTAGCTGTTAATTCCGGAGAGGGACGGAACTTAGTAGCTTGAAGTTTTTGCAAATCCGGGGATGGAACTCCAAAAAAGCTTGAAATATGAAGCCCATGGCCTTATGTTTAAATAGAGGGAATTTTATTTCTCTCTATTGAATAGGTACTTTTGGTACAGGGAGCAGCACATGAATGAAAATCTGATAAAAATAATCGAAAAGGGATCTAAAAATCAGGTAGAGGATGAAGTCCTTTCTTTTACAGAATATCTGGAAGTTATTAAAGAACAACCATGGATAACAAGAAATACTTTCCAGTTATTGCACGATATGATTATCGCCCAGGGAGTGGAATATACTATTATTCCGGGAAAACCCATCCACCACCGCTACAATTTTTTTGAAGACGAAAAACTTGTCAATATTTACGTTGTATTTGGTCAGCAGAAAGCAAAGGAAAATATAGTTGAGAAGATTGATAATGCGAGCCGCGGGTTAGAAGCATCAAAACGATTATGGATACTGTTAGGTCCCCCCGGGGCGGCAAAATCCCGCTCAATGGATGGGATTAAAAGCGCCCTGAATATCTATTCTAAAAGTGCTGCCGGCCAGACTTACACACTCCTTCTCCCGACTATAGATGACCGGTTAAAAGAAAAGGCTTTATTCAAGGAAAACGGGATTTATTATCTTCAGTCACCGATTTTTGAAAGACCACTCCAGGTTATTCCCTTATCTCTTCGGAACGAATTTACCGAAGAGCTTAATAAACAAATAAATCCTCAAACAATTAAAGCATTTTTAAAACAACATCCACAATATGATAATGAATTTCATATTAAGATTGATGGGATTATTTCCCCTTTTTCAGATTATGTGTTGAAACAATTCATGAAAGACAAAAACCTCTCCTTTGTGCAGCTTCTTCCCCATCTTAAAGTGAGAAGGATGGTGTATGACGCCCGTACAAAAACAGGAATCGGGTCATATACACCACGGGATGAAAAAAGTCAGGAAGCGGGTTCCTTAGTCGGTAATATAGATTATAGTCTGCTCCCATCATTCGGCAGCGAATCTCACCCTCTTGTCCATGATTACAAAGGTGAGCTTTGTTGCGGTGCAAACGGGTTTGTGGAGATCCATGAGATCCTGAAACTCTCGGATAAATTCCTTTATGAAATGCTTTTTGCCACTCAGGATCGATTTTTCAAACCTGAAGGCCAGCCCCCGGTCCCGTTTAATGGGGTCATCATCGGTCATACAAATTTTCATGAATATAACATGTTTATGGCAAATAAAACCTTTGAAGCTCTCCAGTCCCGTACAACCTTTATCGAAATGCCATTATCCGTCAATTTCAAAGACGAAGAAAAGATTTATGCCTTCACGTATTCCAATACCACGAGAAAATGGTCTAAAGCAAAAAAACATACTGCCCACGTAGCCCCGCATAGTCTGCAATTCCTGAGTCTCACCGCAGTAATTACCCGACTCTATGAATCAAAACAGAATCCGAATCTTTCCCTCCTGCAGAAAGCGCTCATCTACGCAGGCAGAGCAGACAGCGGAGTTGATAACAATATGGTACGAACAATCTTAGAAGAGTTTGAATACGTAAAACCTTCCGAAGGAACCTTTGGACTGGATCCCCGGTTTATCCAGAATGCCTTTGAAAATACAGAACATTTCCAGATCGATGAATACTATGCAAATATAAAGCGCCTTAAAGAAGAAAAATCCGATCTTGCCATGCTCACGTCGATCGCGCTCCAGAACCCATGTGTTACTCCTCTGGATCTCTATGTGAGAATTGAAAATTCCTTGAAAGAAACCTTTGCTACAGATAAAACTAAACTCAATCATTATGTCGAGAAAATTCTCCCACAGGCAAAAAAATGGATTTTTGGTCAGATAGCCAGTGATGTCTATTCCGCAATCTTGCGGGATGATACGGTCATTGAGACAACCTGGAAAAAATACACAGACCACGTACGGGCTTATGCTCATAATACCACGGTTAAACATGAAGTCACCCAGGCAGATGTTCAACCTGCTGAAAATTTCATGCAAACAATTGAACAATACCTTGGAATTCCGGATAAAGATACATTTCGTAAGGAACTGAGCGATGCGATAGCCAGTGTAAGTTACGCCGTTCTCTTAAGCGATGAACCCTCCTATCAAAATGCCATAAAACGATATGTATTTGAAAATGAATTTAAATCCCGGGAAAACATGAAACTTCTGGGCTGGATAAAAAGTGGAAGTAGTGCATCGAATGTGAACTCTAAAGAGCAGGAACAACTTAACGAGACGGTAAAGTATCTTATGAATAATAAAGGATACTGCGGGAAATGTGCATTTCAGGCAATAACCATCACTGCTAATTCATCAAGCATTATGGTGTAATTTCCATTCATTGGTAACAAGGTACTAAGGTGCTAATTCGTCAAGCATTATGGTATAATTTCCACTCATTTGAGGGACGGAGCTTGCAATCTAACAAGATCAGGGAACTCGTGCGGATAGAAAAAAGCTTACTAAGGTATGACAAAGGGACGGAGCTAAAAAAAGAGAGCTAAAAAAATAAAATATTTTAAAAAATATCCAAAAACATGAATTCACCACGACCTTTTGGGCTTTATATATTATATGCGAACAAAACGTAAATTAAAAAATAATGCACGGTATCATGTCATCGCCAGGGCAAATCGCGGTGAGATGATTTTGGGATCAACGAAACTAAAGTCGATGTTTCTTGATGTGGTTAAAAGGGCGCACAAAAGGTATAAATTTGCAGTACAAAACTTTTGTATTATGGGGAATCATGTTCATTTTATTATTGAACCGTTAAATGGTGAGAATCTATCAAAGATAATGCAATGGATTCTCAGTGTATTTGCGATGAAATATAATAGAACCTTTAGTTTTAAGGGTCATGTATTTTATGACAGGTTTAAAAGTAAAATTATAAATGATTTTAGACAATACGTTGCCACTTTTATTTATATTATGGAAAATCCTGTAAGAGCAGGAATTGTGAAAAATCCGGCTCTCTTTGAATTTAATGGTGTGAATTTTCTGAAAAAAGGATTTTATGAGGTTATTAATCCACCTGATCTTCCCATCACATTATTAGTGCCAGGTCTTCTTAATACCCGGATTACCAGGAAGTAAAATCAAGATGTTGATTAAAGGTTGAATACAAAATCATTTTATTGTTTATTAAAAAAACCACTCCCGGAGGAAGTGGTTTTTATAACAAACTCATGATAATCGGGTTATTTAGTAAAATTAATAAGTTCCATCTCAAAGATCAGATATGCGTTGGGAGGAATAACACCACCACCTGCACCTCTGGCACCATATCCCAGATTTGGAGGAATAATGAGGAGACGTTTTTCACCTTTTTTCATCTGGAGCAATGCTTCATTCCATCCTTGAATAAGTTGGCCGATTTTAAATTCAGCAGGAGATCCACGGTCGTATGAACTGTCAAAAACGGTCCCATCAAGGAGACTTCCTTTATAATGAACAGTTACCTGGTACCCCATTAAAGGTGATGCTCCGGCACCTTCTTTCAGAACGATATATTTTAGTCCGCTCGCAGTGGTTTTTGCATCCGGATATTTCTCTTCGATTTCTTTTAACATAGCTTCATACGCCTCCTTATTTTTTTTATCCTTTTCAATTTTAAGGTCGGAAATCTTTTGCTTAAATGCTTTATCTGTTACCTTAAATTGATTTGCCGCTTTTCCGACTCTGATAATACGAATCGTTGTGATTGTATCACCTTGTTCTATATTATTTACCACATCCTGACCTTCTACGACATATCCAAAAACAGAATGTTTTCCATCAAGCCAGGGTGTTGCTTTATGTGTAATAAAAAATTGAGATCCGTTTGTATCCGGACCGCTGTTAGCCATCGAAAGTACTCCCGGACCGCTATGCTTCAATGTCGGATCAAATTCATCGGGAAAACTATATCCGGGTCCACCCTGGCCAGTCCCCAATGGGTCACCACCCTGGATCATAAAATCTTTAATAACCCTGTGAAAAGTGAGGCCATCATAAAAATTCTTTACATTTCTGTTCTGGGATTCGATTGTCCCCTCGGCCAATCCTACAAAATTAGATACAGTAAGAGGTGCCTTTTCAAACTCGAGAGATATAATAATTACACCTTTATTAGTTGTTATTTTTGCATAAAGACCATCAGGCAGGTTTGACTGTGCACATGCAGACAAAATCAGAAACATAAGTATGTATACGAGAATAAAGTGTTTAAATTTCATTATTTCTTCTCCTTTGCTTATAATATCCCTAAAAAAATAGTAAATTTATAGTAACAATCAATTATACTGACAATTTTATGAATTGTCAGTATTTCCAATTATAGTTTTATAACGGTGATTGTCATTTTCTTTCATTAACAAAAGTAAATGACAAACTCTAAACAAGTGAGTATAAACATATATATTATTTTCAACCATGTAAAGCTACTTATAAGAAAAAGTTAAAGGAAAGAGTTCCCCTGAAAATTCATCGTTTTTGCAGGCATCAACCTGAATAACTCTTGACTTTCCTATTAAAATTATACATTATTCATCCATATTATGATAATCCAGAAAGAAATACGGGCATATAGAATCATATATTCTATAACCAACAAAAATCATATCATAACTCGAATTTTAGAAATCAGGAGGAAATTTGGGTTATGAAAACATATGAAGAAATAAATAAAAAAATTGAAGCTAAAAAAGCAGTTGTTCTTACAGCAGATGAAATTATTGATTATGTAGATAAGAAGGGACTTGATGCTGTTGCGGAAGAAGTAGATGTGGTGACTACTGCAACATTCGGAGCGATGTGTTCATCCGGCTGTTTTCTCAATTTTGGTCATAGCAAGCCTAAAATTAAAATGACCGAGGCTTGGATCGAAGATGTTCTTGCTTACACCGGTATCGCAGCTGTAGATGTATATTTAGGAGCAACCCAACTTCGTCATAATGATCCCGCGAACATGTATTATCCCGGAGATTTTCAATATGGCGGAGGTCATGTTATTGAGCAACTCATCGCAGGAAAACAATTACAACTCTTTACTCTCTCCTATGGAACAGATGATTATCCTTTAAGAGAACTCCGGACATATTTCACAATTAATGATTTAAATCAGGCCATAATGGTGAATCCGCGTAATTGTTATCAAAATTATAATGTAGCAATAAACTGTTCCGAGAAACCAATTTATACATATCTTGGTCTCTTAAAACCAAATATGAAAAATCTTACCTATTCTTCTGCCGGACAACTTTCACCTCTGTTAAATGATCCATTTTATGAAACAATCGGGGTGGGAACGAGAGTGTGGCTCGCAGGTGCTCAGGGTCATGTATATGCAGAAGGAACCCAGCACTGTTCTTCAGCTCAGCGTGGGGATAATGGTGTTCCGGTTGAAGGTGCGGGAACTCTTGCATTGACAGGAAACATGAAGGAAATGAATCCTAAATACGTGCGTGGCGTAAGCTTAAAAGGATATGGTGTCTCTCTGGCATTAGGTGTTGGTATCCCGATCCCGATTTTAAACAAAGACATACTTAAAAGAACAACCATAAAAGATAGTGATATTTATGCTCCAATTATTGATTATAGCAGGGATTATCCGCAACGAAGTCCGAATATCATCTGTCGCATGAGTTATGAAGAATTGAGACGCGGTGAAGTAACCATTAACAATAAACTCGTAGAGGTGAGTTCCATGTCTTCTTATGCAATAGCGTTAGAGATAGCTGAAATTCTTAAAGACGATATAAAACAAGGAAAATTTCTTGTATCAAAACCATTAACCACTTTACCTCCAAATCAGGGTTTTCATCCGTTACAAACCAGGAATAAAACATGATGGAATCAAAAAAAATATGTTTATTTTTTCCAAAAAGTGAAAAAGAAAAACCTATTATTTATCACCTCGTGAAAGATTATGACCTGGTCATCAACATTTTTCGGGCTAAAATTACGGCAGAAGAAGAAGGATATCTGGTAATTGATGTCAAAGGTACAAAAGAAAATATCGCGAAAGCTATGGAATATATGCGTAAATCCAACGTCGTTCTTAATGAAACGAATCGAGGTCTCCAACGCGACAAGGATAAATGCGTGCATTGCGGGAATTGTCTTTCTCACTGTCCGACAAAAGCCCTTCATATAGCCAATCAAAAAACGAGAAAGATAGAGTTTGATGAATCACTCTGTATAGAGTGTCTTGCTTGTGTGAGAAATTGCCCATTTGGTGCCTGTTCCTCAATTTTCTAAAAATGAACACCTTTCCGGCGGAATATAAGAGAAAGACAATGCCTGTAAAGAGAACAAAAAGAATATTCACATTATTCGCCTGGAAGGATGCGCTTTATAGAATCTCTTCACCATCTTATGACATCATTGTGAATGAAATAAAACATCAACGTTACGTTCTCGAAAACTATATTCGAAAACACCCGGCTTTTAAAACATCCCTTACACCCCTTCCTCTCCTTTCAAAAGCCCCACCTATAGCAGAGGTGATGAGTGATGCGGCTTTAGTCACAAATGTCGGGCCAATGGCAGGAGTGGCCGGGGCTATAGCCCATGCAGGTGTTACAGCTGCATGCAGGGACGGAGCTGATGAAGCTATCATTGAAAACGGTGGGGACATTTACTTAACATCTACAAGAGAGATTCTTGTGGGTTTATATTCAGGGGGAGGAAAACTTACAAACGCCCTCGCCTTTTTAGTAAAACCGGATGCCATGCCTTTGGCTCTCTGTTCTTCTTCAAGCCATATGGGTCATTCCGGAAGCTTTGGTAACTGTGATCTCGCTACGGTTACTGCTAAAAATGGCGCGTTGGCAGATGCAGCAGCGACACTCGTCTGTAATTCCGTGAAAAGTAAAGGAGATATTGAAATTGTGCTTGAAAGAACCATCACCATACCCGGAATTTTAGGTGTACTCATTATTAAAGATGATCATATTGGTATGATCGGTGAATTACCAGAACTTGTGAAAAATGCAGATCCTGAAATAAAATCCAAAATCACTCACGATCCGGTATGGATATTGTAAGCTCCGTCCCTGCTTTTATTAATCAATAATATCGTAAAAATGCCACTGCTTACAGAGACCTGCTATACCATATTCTTTTACTTTACCTTCAAATTGCGGCCAGTTATCTCCGTAATGCATGAGATATATTTTTTTCTTAATTTCCGGAGATAAACCATTTACTTCTTCTAAGGAAGAATGAACTCCTCCGCCAAAAAACTGAACATCATGAAAAATTGCATCAAACTCAAAAATCGCGTCATATTCTTCGATTAATTTTCGATCAAATTTTGTATCACTTGTAAATAAAACTCGATTATCGAGGATAACTCCGCTGCTCCAGAATGCTGTTTCCCAGGTAAGTGAGGTATCGGGAATATGCATAGTCCTGAAGATTTTGAGGTTTAAATCACCCAAATCCGCGTTAAGAGTTTCCCGCGGATAATCGGGAAGCCAGGTAGGCCGTATAATTTCCCATAAATTGGCAAAACTAAGGAGTTTCCCTGCTTCTTCTTCATTAAACCCGGACCCCCCTTTTAAGGATTTATCCCACAAGACATGCTGATATGTATCATTAATAATAATGGTAGGTTTTTGACGCTTCACATATCTGTTCATAAGCATGACTTCTTCGAGTCCGCCAATGTGGTCTGCATGTGAATGCGTAATAAGAAAATTTCTAATATCCGTAATGTTCATTCCCAATTCATAAAAGGCCTGCGGGGTTTTTGTTCCGCAATCTATAAGTAGATGCTCTTTACCTTTTATAACAAGTACATTATTCTGATAATGGGTTTTTGAAAAAGCAGATCCCACGCCGACAAAAAAAAGCGAAAGATTTCCATCATTTGTCAATTTTACCGGTTTTTCTTTAAGTTCTCTTATCTTGATTGCCATGAATACCTATCCTTTTACTAATATAATAATATATATAAGAACCTTAATTGTATACATAAAAACCTAAATTACTATACGAGCATTAGTCTCATGTTCTTAATAATCGGGTAAAAATCCGATATTCTACAATAATATTAATATAATTTTATTGTAAGCTATTTTTATTAAAAAAACACTGATATTACTATTGATTTTTACTATTGCTTATTATATCAGAAATTACTTTTACAACGCAATAGCCGTCCACACCTGTTGATACCGGCTCTTTGTTTATTTTATCCGATCGCAGACTACGGACAGCATCCTCGAACATTCCGCCAAAATAATTCGTTTTGGGAAAAAACTGATTTTGTTTTTTATCAAGAGATTTAAAATTTTCATAAAAGGGACTTGTTTTGCTTTTATATTCTTCATATACACCGTTCCCGATTTTTATCATTCCCCTGGAAAAACTTAAGTCAAGTTCAAAAACGAGGTGATCCCTGTTACACGCAGCATCAATGACAGCGTAGATTGAACCAAGCTTCATGACAATAATACTTTCACCCGCCTTTTTAAAGAGATCCCCTGTGACGCTTACCAGGGTTATTTCTTCATTTGTAAGAAACCTCATAATATCAATCATATGGGTTCCATCTTCCCAGAGCATTTCTTCTACCGTATGGTTTTGTCCGATAAACAATTTACAATTAAGAGATAGGAGGTCTCCATAAAGTCCTTTTTCAATAATTTCTTTACAATGCAGATAGTCCAGGGAATACCGGCGCTCATGATTCACTATCAGAGTTGTCCGGGATTGAGCTATGGTATCAATAATTTCCCGTGCCTGAGAGAGATCTTCGGTAAGGGGTTTTTCGCAAATAACCATGGGGATATTTTTATCAATTGCTTTCAAAACATAATCACGGTGTGAATCCGGTGGTGTGGCAATACAGAGGATATCAGGTACTTCATACGACATCATGGACTCGAAATCCTGAAAAACATGATGACATTTCCACCGCTTTTCAAAAAGTTCACACTTTTCTTTATCACGATCACATCCGGAAAGGAGCCGGCAATCCGGGTGTGCTGAAATCGCACCTGCATGACTCGCCGGTTTTTCCCTTAATGAGTCATCTTCTAACGTTGAGCCGATTCTGCCTAAACCGACGATAGAACAATTAATTATTTTCATACACTTCTCTCTGTTTCAAAATCTCATCACCATTTTAATTTTCAGGGATTCCCGTAATTAAATCCGATATAATAGGTTTCGATTGATTTTTTTCTTGTTGCGGAAGGTTTATATGCCTTTACCGAAGCGAATAACTTTTTCATTCTGGATAAAATATCAGCCGAATCACCTCCCTGAAATATTTTAATAACAAGATTTCCATTTTTTTGAAGAGATTCACCGGCGATAGCGAGTATTCTGATGGCAAGATCGTAGGAACGGGCCGTATCGACAAGGCTGTCGCCTGTCGTCGAAGGGGCAGCATCACTTAATATGAGAGAGTAAGGCCCTGATTTTATCATTTTATCGAAACTATCATCATCGAAAATATTTCCCCGGATAAACTGATAGGGAGACCCGATACTGATAGCTTTATCCGGAGGGTTGATATCAATACCAACAATCTTTCCGCTCTTTTTAATAATTTGCGATGCGTATAAAGTCCAGCTTCCCGGAGCAGAGCCAATATCAAGGATAGAATCATTTGTTTTGATGATTGAAAATTTTTTTTGTATTTCTTCCAGTTTAAACACGCTCCGGGCCGGGTATCCCTTTTGCTTCGCAAGACGTGTGTACAAATCATCATTCCAGGTTTTATGCCCGCCTTTTTTCTTCATTCCTATTCCAAACCCTCTAGAACCTCGGAGACCGTTACAATTTCATATCCCTTTTCCAATATCCGGGGGATAAGTTCTTTTATAACCGCAAGGGTGTTATGTGCACCAAAATGAGCGAGAATGATGGCTCCATTTTGCAGCCGATCCATCACATGTGCTACCTGCTTTTCCGGAATCACTCCGCTGTTCGTATCTTTGATAGAAACAGTCCACTGTATTATTTTAAATCCTTGAGCTGCAACAACTTCTAATGTCCGTTTATCATATGTTCCGAAAGGGGGACGAAAATAGGGATAAATCTTATGGGTCACCTTTGTGATATTCATTTGTGCTTTTCTTAAATTCTCCATGAGTTTTTCATTCGTGAGTGTGGTGATAATGCTGTGATCCAGGGTATGCATGCAGACCTCAAATCCCATAGTATCCATTTTCTTTATCCACTCCGGACGTGCATTCCCGATACCTTTTCCTCCGATAATAAAGACCGTACACCGGATGCCATAGGATTTAAAAAGATCTAAAAGGGTATGATGCTCAAACCAGCCATCATCGATGGTGATAGCGACACGCTTAAGCCTGGGATTGCCTCGTGTGTACACCGCGGGAGTAACCGGTTTAAATAGTTCTTCATCTGTCATATCCTCCGTGATATGACGAGCCATACATCCCGGTACAATGGTTTTAAATGCTAAATTTACCGTATTTTCTCCTTTTTCAAGGGTGACAGGCTGCTCATAGAGTATCCGGTTATTACGCATTACTGTCATCGTATAAGTGCCGGGCTTTATCATGGGGAGATCATACATTCCATCTTTCCCAATAATCGCGTGTCTATAAGAAACCGTGACAATACCGCCTTTTAAGGGGTTTTCAAGCTCCGCAATAATAATTTTTCCTGTCAGCCGGGCCGTATTGATCGCATGAAGCGGTTTAAAATGTGTATACTTGTTTCTAAAAATTCCCGGGTTCAAAGTAAGCCAGGAAAAGAGTAAAACTGATAAAAGCACTCCAAAAGAAGCGAGCATAACGATAATTATTTTACTTGTGTCGTGCGGGAAAAAAGGTTGATGTTTCTTTTTCGATTTTAAAGCCGGTTTAGATGTTTTATGATAATATGAAATCATATTAATTTTGAATCATTACGGCTCCAGCCTGTTGATGTCTCTTGGGAACAGACTTGCCTCTTTCACGTTTGAAAGACCGCAGATTTGAGCTGTCAATCGCTCCAGCCCAAGTCCCAATCCGCCATGCGGGGGCATCCCGTATTTAAAGGCCTGGAGATATGATTCAAAGGTATCGGTATTCATATTGAGTTTGGTCATTTTATCAATGTAATCCTGGTATTTATGAAGCCGCTGTCCTCCGGTTGTTATTTCCAGGTTCCTGAAAATCAGGTCAAAGGAACAGGTTTTTTCGGGGTTTTCAGGATCATCCATTGTGTAAAATGGCCGTTTGGAAGAAGGATAATGGGTAACAAATAAGAATTCAGTGTCCCATTCTTTTTTCGCATGTTCTGAAATTATTTTTTCTTCTTCCGGTGCCAGGTCTTTCTCTCCTCTGTAGTCTTTCTTATATAAAGTATAAACAATTTCATGAACTTCTTCAAATTCTACGCACACAATTTTATTTAATTCCGGAACAGTAATCCCGAGGAGATCAACCTCATTGGCACACTCAAGTTTAATTTTACTGAAAATCGCGTTTAATGCATTTGCTTCTACCTTTATAAGGTCCATAAAACTATCAATAAAACCCATTTCAAAATCGAGGGAGATATATTCATTTAAATGCCGGGAAGTGGCATGTTTTTCCGCCCGGAATACCGGACCGGTCTCAAAAACTCTCCCGAAAACACCGACCATCATCTGCTTATAAAATTGAGGTGACTGGGCTAAAAAAGCTTCACGGCCAAAGTAATCAATTTTAAATATATTGGCGCCCCCTTCTGCCCCTGTATAATTTATTTTCGGTGATGATATCCGTGTAAATCCGATGGAAGTCAGATAATTACCGAATTCATTTAAAATTGTTGCGGCAATCTTGAATACTGCCCGATCCGAAGGATGACGCAGGGTCAGAGGTCGCAGATCAAATTTTTTATCCAGGTGAACGATCATTTCCTTTTTCGTCGTATCCACAGGCAGGGCATCACAGCCGGGAGTTGAGATAAGTGCGATTTCGGTAATCTGTATTTCATAATCCCTCGGGAAAAGGGCTTTGTCTTTGATTTTTGCCTGTTTCACAATACCTGTTATGGAAACCGCAGATTCAATCATAAGTTGTTCCAGGGGGAGGTTTATTTTTTCTTTATCAATAATTGCCTGTAATGTGTATTCCGGAGTTCTCAAGATAAGAAATGCACCCCATGAGAGAACACGGAGATTCTGAATCATCCCTGAAATCGTTACTTCTTTGTCCAACAGTGAGGCAAAGTCAATTGTTAATCTTTTACTGGTTTCCAGTGCTATTTCTTTCATCAGTTTTTCTCCATATTATTTTATGTTGAGGTTCATGCAAAAAAACAACTCCTTTTATTGGAGGTTTACAAGAACTCCGGTAATCCAAAACAAAACAGGTGACTTTTATCACCATGTTGTTCCCATAATTACTCTTGACAACCGTACCGGTTGCATAAAAAAAGTATTACCACTACAGATTTTATAACCAATAATAATCGGGGGCGCCGATCTTTGTCAAGGGGAGAGATCAAATCTCCATTGATAACCGGAGAAATCATAAGAGAGCAGGACCGTTATAATTAAGTGAGTCTTATTTTATTGTCCGGGAATCTCGGAGAAATTCCCGGACAATTGTCGTACAGGATGTATGACTCCCTTCAACAAAAATTTAGACCATGGATGGCCTAATTTATAATATTAATTTGATAAAATAAGTATATCATGGTATAAATAAGAAAGGGCACAGATCATTCGGTGTCCCTTTACAGAGGTAACATCATGAAAAATAAAAAATGTGAACAAATTACAAGAATTCTCCGTTTTGTCTTCATACTATACCTTCTCATTCAAGGGAATGTCCTTTTTCCGGAAGACTCAACAACTTCCTATTCCGGATATTACGACTATCCTTTTTCATTCGGAGTCGAGTATCAAAGCCTTTTTCCTCTTACCACCCTGATCGAGGATTATAATTTTAATTTTTTTGATGTTTCAGGGACCATGGAACTTCCCCGTATTCTTTTTCCCGGTCTTAAGCCCGTTTTATCCGGGGGTGTCATGTTTACCCTTGGGAAAAATCTGGATACCACAAGCTTCTATGCTGATGATAAATACGATCACACTTCCTTGTATGGTGGGCTTGGTATCGAATATTCATATTGGTTTTCAAAACTGATGGAAATGGGGATTCAACTCACAGGAGGAGCGGACTTTTCTTCATTTCCAAACCTCCATCCCGATGAGCAAGCCCGGGGCTCACTTTTTATTTATGCCGATTGCAAAGTACCTCTCACGATAAATCCCATCTACAACCTCAGTATTGATCTCCAGCCGGGGATACGATACCGCCGAAGTTTGAGCCCTCTTCATTATTTTGACGGATTTCTATTTTCCATAGGCGGTTCTATCAACTTCCGCCTTGGCCAGGACCCGGATATCACCGGTCTTATCAGAAGTATCCGCTTTAATAACGTCACCCTCCCTGCCATTTTTGCAGGAATGCAGAGTTATTATAATCAGAATCCCGCGGGAAGTGTTTCCATGACAAATATCGAAAAACAAGCTCTCAAGGATGTGAAAGTTTCTTTTTATCAGGCGGGATTTATGGATTCACCTACTCCCGGCCAGTTAATTACCGAACTGAAACCCGGAGAAACAGCGGAGATCCCGTTTTTTGCCGCGTTTAACGGGGAAATCTTTAACACCGAAGGAATCACACCTCTTACCGGCACCATAGTCGTGACCTATTCAATAAAAGGCAAATCCGGAGAACAGACGGAATCCGTATTATACGATCTTTATGATAAAACAAGCCTCAGGTGGGATGATGATAAAAAAGCAGGTGCCTATATTACCCCGGCGGATAGTGTGATAAAAGATTATGTTTCTTTTATAAAGCAATCCGGGAAAGAAAAGATTCTTGGAACCTACAATAATCCGATACAAACTGCCATGCTTTTCTATTCCGGGCTGCATTCCACCGGTTGTCTCTATCAGGCTGATCCGATACTTCCTTTTGTGTCTGTTCAACAGGATACGGCGATAATTGATACCATCAGCCTGCCCCGGGATACTCTTAAACGGATTACCGGGGACTGTGATGATCTGACAGTGCTCTATTTAAGCATGCTCGAAACAACCGGCATCGAATCCGGGTTTATTACCGTACCCGGTCATATTTATCCGGTTTTTAATACCGGAATTCCCGCACGGAACTTCCGGAAAGTTCACCCCGAAAGGACCATGACGATCAATCTGAAAGGAACCGTCTGGGTCCCTGTGGAAGTAACAATGATCGGCAAAGGAACATTTTTGCAGGCATGGGAGGCGGGCGCGCGGGAATGGCTCGCATGGGAAGACAGGCCGGCAAACAGGAAGCTCCACATCACCAGGGAAGTCCAGACCACCTACCGTCCCGTAGGGTTAAAAAAAATCGATATCGACTTTCCTTTCGGAAACAGCAGAAATATTGCGGAAGGATTTGAGAAAAATATCAACGCTTTATCGGGTATCATTATCACGGATTTTGAAAACATCGCCGCATCAACAGCCGGTAAATCGGATTATAACAAATTGGGAATAATATACGCTTATTTTAATAAAACCCTCCAGGCGGAGACGGCCTTTAAAAAGGCAATAACGGCAGACCCGGATTATGTCCTCGCGAAAATCAACCTTGGTAATTTATTTTATCAGACCGGACGGTTTGATGATGCTCTTTCCCACTATACCCTGGCATTACAGGATTTTAACAACAGGGATAACCCGTCATCCGCAACGTACCTGAAATTACTCCTGAAACTATCTGTTGTCTGTTATGAGCTCAAACAATACGATGAGGCCCGGAAGTATTTTGTATTTGCCCGGAATATTTCCCCCGGGGAAACCGAGCTTTACTCGTACCTGAATAGCGGGGAAGAATCGAAAACCAGATCTTCAGAGCTCCCGGGATACGGGCTTGTTTTGGAATATCTTGAGGATGAGTGAGGGTGAAACGATTTCCCGTTAATTGATTGTATCGGCCTCATAATTCTTCCCATCATAATAATATGAGGAAAAACTCATGAAACATCCGTTATTCATGGCGGAAATAAGGGGATGAGAACCCCGTTTTAAGGTAAAAATAATACTTTTAGCGGCAAAGGAAACAGTAAAAGGGATATCCAGATATTCCAAAGTGTTCTTCTTTACCAGATAGATTGATGAATCCATGACATCTTCCGTGAGCTGAACAGATGATTTTTTCCCCTTTTCTTTTACATGGGAGACTGAACATTCCAGTTCGATGTTCCTGTCGCCATCAACATCAATTTTAAAACTCCAGTTATATTCCATGGTATTGGGATTTACCCCGTCGTGGTTTACTTTAAGTCGCTTGGGGAGTTCAACCAGATTCATGGTAAGGAGAATTTCTTTTTTTGTATATTCAACCGAACAGGAGGTGATATCAGCATATTTTATTGAAGAGGGACCCTTTTTATCATTAATCCGGGTGATTTTGCCGGGATCAACCGGATGCAACGGATAAGCACTTCCGGAAACTTCATCTCCATTATCGAATTCAGTTTCCTCCATGTCATCCCGGCTGCAAAACTCTTCACTCACCTCGTCCATGGCAATCTCTTCATCCGGGGAAACATCGGGAGTTCCGGATGCGTTTATTTCCGGTACATGCAAGGTTTTACCCGTAACTCCCAGGGTTTTCATAAGAGATTGATAGACCGGTTTTTCCATCTCCTCTGCCAGAGTAGTGTATACATTAAAAAAATTGGAAAATCCGTTTGTTGTCAATGAATCCGAACTGATATAGAGGAAGTCATTACTATCGTAGATCGTTACGTTATTTTTCCTTATTATTTCAAAGAGTTCTTTCTTCTTTTTAAGATATTCAATAATAAAATTATGTGCTTCCGTACTTATTTTTACAAATGCCTTTTTAAAGGATCTATTATTGATTATATCTTTATACACATTTTTTGATTCTTTCTCCGCATACAGCAGGTATTTAAGGATAAAAAATTTAAACTCCAGGATGCCATAAAGAGTGCCGTTTATTCCGGTGAAATAATTCCCCCAAAATGGTGTATTCTCATCTTTCATGAAAAGGGGATACAAATCATACCCTGCCCGGGTTCCCTGGAGATACGCATTATATTCATCCAAAAGTCCGTAAATACCATGGGCCTGGGTAGAAAGGTTTCTTTGTGTTGTATCGATATAGGTAAACCGGTATGTTCTTAAATCCTCGGAAAACTCGTTTTTCATGTCTTTTGAGGGAAAGGTTTGTGTGAGCTTCACTAACACCGAATCCTGTGTGTTTATATAAACATAATAATTTGACCCCGATACCCCCCGGCTTTTCGCGACAATACTCCCTAATTCGCCGGTATAGCCGTGACAGAGCTCATGCACAATTGTATTAATGGTTGATGTTATTGATTCCGTGGTTATATCATCAACATAATCCATAAAATCCGTCCGGCTATGAGCAGGGACTTTGGTATTATAGGTATCCACAATGGAAAACCCGTCTTTTGTATAGGTTTTTAGCAAATATAATATGTAGTCTCTTTCTGCGAGAGAATCCGGACCGGGATCATTACCAAAACCTAACGATGAGACAAAACTGATGAGGATGATGAAAACCCAAAGAATATAATTTTTAAACATATCAATTCCTTCTTTATTCAAGATGTCGTGAGCTCCGTCCCCACTCATTGCAAACTATAAAATTGCAAGCTCCGTCCCTGATTAATAAGTATAAAGAGATAAATTTTATTTTCAAGGAGGTTTACCAGAGTTGGGATTCAGTATGGTTTCATCAGAATACCGAAGGGTCTGATGTAATTTACGAAATCCTTTGGATATTTTATTAGAGAAACTTAATTAAAGTGAGTCTGTTAATAAGAAGCTACTGTGCCGAGATTACGAATTTTCCTTTTCATAAAACCAAATAAAGCGATGCCTATTGCGGTTAATCCGCCACCTATGTACCATACCTCGGGACTAAAAATATCAAAAATTTTGCCGGCAAGAAGCAGGCTGACAGGGGCTACACTGGTGGAAACACATTCCATGATTGAAAAAATTCGACCCTGCATATTTTTCTTTACAGTTTTCTGGACAAGAGCCTGAATAGGCCCCATGCATAAAGGCATCATGGCCCCGGCGAGGAAAAAACAGGCGAGTTCCGGAATTATTCCTGCAAATGCAAGAGAACCTGATACCATCACAGCCACCCCCGCCCCCATCATCCCTGTTAATGAGGTCACCATTTTCCTGGGGTGCCCCTGCCAAATACCGAGGATTATTCCTCCGGATAAAAAGCCAAGTCCTACCATTGCGCCTAAGAGTCCGAATTCAATCTCACCACCTTGTAATGTTGCTCTGACAAAGATTGCGATGAGTGAAAAATAGGGCTGCATAATAAAATTCATCATTGCAGAGAGAACAAGCATTCCTACAGCCCCCGGCCAATGTTGCAGATAACGGAAACCCTCTGCAATATCTGTAAGAAGTAACCGGAAATTCAGTCTTTTGTTGCTTTGATTATATGATGAGGGTTGAGGAATCCGGATAAAGAATAATGGAAGAACAGCCAGGGTAGCTCCTGCGAAATCGATGATCATAATAGTGGTAAAAGAACTCATTTTAAGCAAAAGGGCGCCCAAAGCCGGAGTAACAAACATTATAACACCATAGAAAGCCTGATTTATTCCTGCGATCCGTGTTAAGTGATGAGGTTGTACCATGAGAGAGGTCGAAGTCATCATCGCTTTATTGTGGAAAGTGTCGGCGATGGCTCGGATAAGAAGAGTAATCAAAACATGCCATGTCTGTACTATTCCTCCAAGAAAAAGAAAGGCTAAAATTATTGAACATCCTGCAAGACAAAGACACGATATTATCATAATAAATGCACGGTTCCCTTTATCCACGAGGGCCCCGATAAAGGGATTAAGAATTGCCTTGGGAATCAATGCGATAGCTGCTGCCATACTTACTATAATTGCTGAATTTGTGGCCGAGGTAAGCCACCAAATAAGGGCGAATTGAACCAGCCCTGCACCGAATAATGATATATTTTGTGGTATCCAAACACACAAAAACGAGGTTAACCACCGTTCCGGTGTGAACATATTATTTTTATTGCCATTCATAGCCATTTCCATGAGAAGTTTTTACCAATAGATCGTGTAAAAGCCGCTGTTCCCTTGCGTCAAGCATAGAAATCATATCTCTGGTATACTGAACCGCACCTCTATATGAGGATCGGTAGACATCGTGCCCTTCTTTTGTAAGGGTAAGCCACCATATCCGTCTATCATTCTCATCACGGAGTTGATCGATTAAACCCCGCTTTCTTAATCTGTTTACATATTGAGAAATTGTTCCCGGTGTAAGGTCCATCATCACCGATAAGGTCCGGGAGGTAATTTTATCAGCCTGACCCAGGACCATTAACACTCCAAGTTCGGCGATTGAAAGTTCATTTTTCGCATCTCCTTTTTCTTTGCGAAGTCCGGATTCATAAACATTTCTTAAGCTAAAAATCGCCTGGTTAATTTGGATATATTCATGATCTGTTAAGGTAGAATTTTTTGCCATTATGTTCCTCTTCAA
>JAFGRV010000176.1 GCA_016934975.1 Spirochaetales bacterium
CTGGTTATGCTCTTTTGTCTTATCTTTATGTTAAAAAAACAAAAAGATAAGACAAAAGAGCGAAACGCAGGTTCCCTAAAAATCGAGAGTTTTCACGCCGGCAATCATGTAATAGAAACATTATGCAGGCTGCCTGAGTAGCCTGCGTCATGCTATTTTGTCTTATCTTTTTGTTAAAAAAACAAAAAGATGAGACAAAATAGCGAAACGCAGGTTCTCTATAAATCGAGAGTTTTCACGCCGGCAGACATGTTATAGAAAAATTATTAAGGCTGCCGGCGCAGCCTGCGTCATGTTATAATTAAAAACAAGTTCCGGGGAAATTAACCGATTTCCCCCAAAGTTAATCCATTGTACAACAGAACAGTGCATAAGTCAAAAAAAATCTTAAAGCAGCATTATTCAACGCTTGTTCACATTGAGATAATCCGGCACCATTTTTATCATAAACCACCAATTATCTTTACAATAACAAAAAGTTATTGTATTATTCAGGAATGGAGCTATTCATTGATAGTGCGGAATTATCATCAATTAAAGAATATTTTTCTCTCTCTATTTTTACCGGCATTACCACGACACCGACCTTTTTTTTCAGAAATAATATTATGGATTATGAAAATGAGATTAAGAAAATCCTTCAAATAGAAAAAGCAGAGGTACATATTGAGGCTTTAGGGAATACTGTAGAAGAAATAGTTGAAAACAGTAAGAAAAATCATGGGATGGGAGAAAATATCGTATCGAAAATTCCAATCAGTAAAAACGGGATAAGGTCGATTCAAATTTTAAAGAAACTGGGAATAAAAACAAATATGCATTTAATTTTTTCCGTGAACCAGGCAATTATGGCAGGAAAAGCAGGAGCCGATTACATTTGCCCTTTACTCGGAAGAATGCATGATATCGGGATTAATGCCTTCGGAGTCCTGGAAGATATTACCCGGGTTATTAAAACCTATAACCTTGGGGCAAAAGTGATGGCATCGAGTATCAGAAGTCCGGATGATGTACAAAAGGCAGCTATAATTGGGGTTGATGCAGTTACAATTCCTCCGCCGATTCTTGAGAAAATGTTTTATCATCCCCTCACCGGTATTGCCATCGAAAAGTTTAACCAGGATGTTCTCTACTCCCGCCAGGTAAATCAATTAATGAAAACTAAAAACTACCTCCCCCTGGCAGATATGGATTCATCTCTCTACGATACCCTCGCTATTATGACTCAAAAAAAAATCGGTCTCGTTATTGTTATTAACAAACAGAATGAATTAATGGGAATTGTGACAGACGGAGATATGAGAAGAATATTAAATAGCAATAAAGATAATTTGAACAAGAGTATCAAAGAGATTATGAACAAAAATCCCGTGGTTATACATGATACCATGTTCCTTGCTCAAGCCCTTGAAATAATGGAAGAAAAAAGAATTACAACCCTTGTTGTTATTAATGAAAAGAATATTCCTATCGGATATCTTAATCTCCATGATATACTTCCACATCATGCTTCAATCGAATAATGGCATCTCTAAAAACTCCCTTTTTAAAATATGGAAGTTTTTAGAGGTCCCCTTAATATAGTGTCGTGAAAGGCTTTACACTTTTTAAACATTTTTTTATTATAATATGTACTTGTAAATGATACCTGGGGCACATAGTATTAATTTTTACAAGAAGCCGATACAATGGGATAAATTATGGGATTACAAGACAGGGATTATATGCGGGTCGATAAACCCCAAAGGAAATCTTTTAAGAAGCCTTCTCTCTGGAAACGTCTTCGTTTCCGGCTCCATCTCTTTTTCCATCGGAAAGGGGATAATAAGCCCATAGAAGAGGAATCTGAAAAAAGAAGGGACCGGGATGATTGAGACACTCATTATCCGGATTACATCACATATGTACTTTCTCTATTGGCTCGGGGGGATCTCATTACTCCTTTTTACTATAACCATGATTGCAGTCCCTTTATTTATTATTCACCTTCCCACGGACTTCTTCATAAAGGAAAAACAAAAAAACCGATATATAAAGATTCATTTTATCCTGCGGCTATTTGTTATTCTCCTTAAAAACATTATAGGAATCGTCCTTCTGATAGCCGGAATTCTTATGCTTGTTCTCCCCGGGCAGGGATTACTCACGATCTTTATCGGTCTTATCCTGGTAGATTTTCCGGGGAAAAAAACCCTCTTACTCTCAATTTTAGGTAATCCTCTCATACTCGCAGCCATTAACTGGATTAGAAAAAAGAATAATAAAAAAAGCCTGACCCTTTCTCACATGGAGGGTGAGGATTCTTAAGCATGTGCACTCTCTATTCCGGATCACCCGGATTGAGGATCTCACGTTTCCTTTTATTATAGATTTCTTCCATATAAAAATAACAGAGATACTCAAGCATCAATTCATCCGCATTTTTATACTGTTTGATTGCATCGTTATAAAAATTAATAGCAACTTCGGACGATTTCTTCTGTTCAATTATCCTGAAAAAAGTATTAATTTTGTCAATATAATCTTTTAGAATCATCATGACGATAATATGAACAATTGATAAAAGGAGTATTATTATTACCGATATTATAGTAGAGAGAAGACGGCCATGTATTCTCATTGTTGATGACGAAGAATCAATACTCGAATTCTTAAAGAGTATTCTGGAAAAAGAATACAGGGTAAATACTGCTCAAAGCGGGATGGAAGCCCTCTCCGCTCTCTCACATTCCAAAACAGCAACTGTTCTCCTGGATATTCATATGCCCCTTATGTCCGGTTTTGATGTACTGGACAGAATGAATGATCTTGATATCATTCAAAGTTTACCGGTTATTATCCTTAATAGCAGTTCAAATTCGGAAGATATTGAAAAAGCACTGGCAAAAGGCGCGATTGATTATGTCAATAAACCTATTAATAAAATCGAACTCTTTTCAAGGATCAAGACAGCAATCCGCCTGAAACTTCAGAGAGAAAGAATTAGAAATGTCATACATAAGATACGGTACGGATATAAACGATTCATACCCTTTGATTTGCTGAAGCTCCTTAATAAAAAATCGGTCCTCCGGATCGAATTGGGTGATCACACTGAAAAAGTGATGACAATCTTTTTTTTCGATATCAATAATTTTTCTTCTCCCACATACAGCCTGCCTCCTTTGGAGAATATTCAACTCTTTAACAGATATTTAAGACAAATGGGACCGATTATACGGCATCATTACGGATTTATTAATACATATATTGGGAATTCAGTTATGGCGCTTTTTCCGAAAAGCGCGGATGATGCCGTACAAGCCGCAATAAAAATCCACGAGGAACTTATAGCCCTGAATGCTGAACTTGGAAAGAATATGAGAATCGGTATCGGTATCCATACGTGCCGGTTAATTCTTGGAACAGTGGGATCAACGGACAGCATGTATGGTACCGCCCTCTCAAAAACCTTCAATTTGGTATATAGAATGGAAAATCTCACAAAAAAATTTAATGCACATATTATTATTTCAACAGAAACCCTCATGGCATTAGCCGACCCGAATTCCTATTATTACAGATTTCTGGATGTTGTCAAATCGGAAGGTGAAATGAAACCGGTGAGTGTTTTTGAGATCCTGACAGTAAAGGAACAAGACCTTGAAAAAAGACGTAATAATTTAAGAAATTTTGAAGCAGGGATTATTCATTATCAAAAAAAAGAGTATAAAACTGCTCTTACTATTTTTAAAACAATTATTATCGAAGATCCGGATGATTATGCAGTGAAAATCTACATTAAGCGCTGTGAATTCTTTATCAAGTACAAAATAGCAGAAGACCTGAATGAAGGTTGGCTATGATCTTACAAATAAAAAAAAGAGTAGCGAAAATAAAGATTTTCCATACAATTGAAATGAGGAGGTAATCATCCGGTTATGAAATATGATTTTGATGTTATTATTGTTGGCGCCGGTCCGGCAGGGGCGATTCTTTCTAAAATACTGGCAGAAGGCGGATTCAGGGTTGCACTTCTGGAAAAGAAAAAAAGAGAACATATCGGCTATCCCTGGGAAATTACTATAGAAAAGAAAATTTTCGGAAGAATAAGCCTTAAGGCACCTGACGGAGGATTAAGCCCGGAGAGTCCGGAGTATTACCGCTTTTTTGCAGAAAATAGAAATGACTACCTGGAAATGAAATCCGAAGATGACGCGATCTATTATTTTTATCATGATAAATTGAATCAGTATCTTATTTCCCTTGCCTTGAAACGAGGAGTACATTTTTTTGACCAACATGATGTGGGAGAACTTGTTCTTTCGGAAGACCATGCCTGCGGGGTGAGAGGGGAACGGAAGATACTATTTGCCACAAAACAATTTACCATGACGGCAAAAATCATCGTTGATGCTTCAGGAACGAACCAGGTGCTCTGTAAACAGACCCCGGATGATTTTATGATTCGAACTCCCATACGAGATGAGGACTGGATCTCGGCGTGGCAGGAAGTTCAGGTTATTTCTCCGGATAAAATATCAGCCTGTAAAAAAACCCTCTCAATTTCCCCGGGGATTGCTTATCTTCAAGTCGGGAAATATCACGCTTACCAAATTATACATTACAGGAGAGATAACACGCTGAATCTGGTTTTCGGGGCATCCCGCGGAAAAAATATCCCTACTGCTCATGAACAATGCAAGGAATTTATGGAGGCTTATCCATTTTTTAAGAAGCAGCTCTATGGCGGCGGCAAAAATCTTATCCTCCGGCGTTCTCTCGGGTCAATGGCCGGTAATGGATTTGTTTGTTTGGGAGACGCTGCATGCCAGGTAGTACCCACAACAGGGAGTGGTGTTGCATCGGGAATGTATTCGGCAGATATTGCCGCTAAAGCGATTACAAACGCCATAAACTCCGGAGATTTTTCAATAAAGACCCTCTGGGACTATAATTACGGATACCAGACAAAAAGAGGTGCAATTTTAGCGAGTTATGATATATTCAGGCTCTTTTTACAACATCTGACTCATAAAGAAATGAAATCAATCTTTGACTCTCATCTTGTAAAGGATTCTAATTTTATATCACTCTATTCATCAAATAAAATTGTCTACAACATCCAGCAAATCTTCGAGAACTTTTCTACATTTATCTCTCATACGGAACTTATTCCCATTGGGGTTCAGATGGTGCAGGCAATACGGGATACCCAGAAAATATTAAAACTCTACGGAGAATATCCCCCGGCCTTTAATATCAATCACTTTCACAAATGGCAGCAACAAGTGAATTCACTTTTTTTGCGATACTATCCTTCGAAAAAGAAATAATCGGCAGACGACCTCTTTACAGAACCCGCCGATAAGAGTATTCTCATATAAAGTTAATTTTTTAAAAGGAGATAGGACATATGGGTGGCAAAAATCTTCCAAAATCATTTAATGAACTTATCAGCACTTCTTCCATTCCTGTGCTTGTTGACTTTTGGGCTGAATGGTGCGGTCCATGTAAAATTGTTTCGCCAATTATTAAAAGAATTGCCAGGGAATATTCTCATAAATTGCTTACCATAAAGATCAATATTGATAATAGAAAAAACCTTGCACAACAATACAATATTATGAGTATTCCGACAATTGTCATGTTTTATAAATCAAAAGAACTGATGAGACTTGTGGGGTCCCATCCATACGACAAAATAAAATCAAACATCGAACTGTTCTGGCCGGACTGAACCGACCGCAGGAGCTTCCAGGGTTTCAGCCGGACGACAACATAAAATCATACTCTATAATCTTCCGGCCGGAATGAGCCGACCGCAGGAGCTTCCCAGGTTTCAGCCGGACGACAAAATAAA
>JAFGRV010000001.1 GCA_016934975.1 Spirochaetales bacterium
ACGGGGGATCCGGCAGACGACAGGTTCGTGCACCATATAAATTTAAAAGGGCCTGAATATCCGGAAACGACACAACGACTCATGGAAAATTATGCGAAAAAGCAGCGCTGGCTCATTGGGCGATACATTGAAAATAATGATTTTTTTGGAGCCCGATTCTATTTTAATAACCTTTTTGCCGTATCATATCCCGATGACACTGAAAAACAGCGGTTTTATGAAGAGCTTTTGTATCTGACCCATCAGAATAATCTTGATGCAATGGAAAAATACCTGAGATTAAGTCACGGCGATAAAAGCTATAACACTGATTTTACCGGTCTCAATGAAGTAAATAATTATAATGAGCTTTTAGCAGAGATATATGTCGACAGGACCTATGAAGCAAGGAATAAATTGACACGCAGGGACGATCCTCTTTCCATGGGAAGCGGTATCCTTGTTGATCCGTATCATGTCCTTACTGCATATCATGTTATTGAACATGTATTTTATGAGAATACCCTTTCATATAATATTTCCATAACTCTCCAGGACCGGACGGTGAATAATGTCTCTATTGTTGCCTGGGACTCTCTCACGGATCTTGTTCTTTTAAAAACGAATGAGTCCTTTACCATGGAATATCCTTTTTACAGGCTTCTGGGGGATAGTAACACACTGAAACAGGGATTCGAAGTGTATTGTCTTGGTCATCATGAGGGACTCACCGGTACCCTCACCAAAGGTATTGTAAGCTCGCCATCGAGAAAAGCACCCGAAGTCGGGCAATGGATACAGGTTGATGCTGCAGTTGCCCCGGGAGCGAGCGGGGGCATGCTTATTGGTAAAGATAATCTTATCTATGGCCTTCTAGTCGCCGGTGTTGTCTACGAAGATATAAATTTTGCCATACCATCAAATATCATCTTAAGTGAAATTGACAAACTTATGGCAGGAAAGAATGCCCGGCGGCCCTGGCTTGGAGTTAAGCTTAAAGAGAATGAGAAAAAAAGAGAAGTAAGGATAGGATATGTTTTTCCGGCTTCCCCGTTAAGAGATCTGAATGTCCGGATGGAAGATATCCTGGTGAGTATCAATGGCACCAGAATCGATACAATTGAAAAAGCCCAGAATATAATAAACTCTCTGGAAACGGGAAATCTTGTGAGTCTCTTTTTTCTCAAGCCCGATAAAACCCCTCTTGCCCTTTATGCCATTCTCTCAAGACGTCCCGATTATGCGCTTTATAGCGGAATATGGACAAGCAATGAAATCTCAAGTTTTTTTCCTTATTTCGGTGTGGCTCTTGATAATACCAAAGTGACGAAAAGAAATTTGAAAGTAAATGATATGAAAATAGATGTCCCGTTTTATAAGGTATTAAAAGTGGAAAACGAGACTTTCTTCTATAATATGGGAGTGAAAATCGGTGATTCCATAGGAATCTTATTTAATGTGTATGAAAATCTCACCCGGTATATCCGGGTCGTGCACTTACCACAAGATAAATCCATAAAAGATCTTAAAAATCTATCGGACTATATCTATAATGTTAAAAAAGATAAGTATGATGAGAATATACTATAAAAGAATAAGAGTACTTTCAGGAGGTGTGTTTTGAGGAGAGTTGTTCGGATTTTTTTAGTATTGTCCGTATTTTTTCTATTCCAGCCTTTATTTGCCCAGAAAATAATACTTGAATATTACCAGGGCCGGGAACTCGTCGTCTATACGCCGGATTATAAGCTTATCCTCCTGGAAGAATTAACACCCGGAAATGAAATTCCCGTAGGGAGTATTATTGAAACAGGAAGAAAAAGTACCTGTGAACTCAAGTGTTTACCCAGTGGGATAATAATTAAAATAGGTGATAGAACAACGTTTAAAATTGAGGAATTACAGGGATCCGATTTCTCGGGAAAAAATGGATTTAAACTTATGGATGGAGCAATCAGGGCAGTAACAAGCAAAAAAACCGGACAGGAAAATCATGTTTTTTTGAATGGCTCTTCCGGAGTTTATCCTGAAAATGCCGACTTTGGGATGACAGTAAAAAAGGGATGGGAAGAGAAGATATTTGTCCTGGAAGGAACAGTGAAATATGCGAATGCTCAGGGAGTTGAAATTATGGTCTCTAAAGACCAGATGGCCAATGGATTGGACGAAACTCTAAAAGCGGAACCGATGTCAGTACGCATGAAACGTCTCGCGAACACCCTTGCTTTTTCTTATCTGAAGCCCGGTGAAGTGGATAATACCCGTGAGAATTATCCTGTACAAACGGCAATTCCGACAGAGCCGCCTCCCTATTCCACAGATGCTATTCCCGTCGTCACTCCCCAGGGGACCTATCCGCCGGAAGCAGAATCAACGCCTGTTCCATCTCTCCCTCCGGAATCGACTCCCTATGAAGCGATAACTGCAACACCGGAGCCTGTGGTAATATACGGTGATACTGAATCGGAAAAATCAGCATCTCCCCTTGATCCTGATCGTGAAGAACTTTATCCTGCGGATGCCTACGCTTTTACAGCCCAATATAATTATTCCTATGATTTCCGAATAGATGAAGTAGGAGATGAGTATGTCACTATTTCCTATGCCCTTCCTGAAAAGGATGAAACAGCAAAAAAGGAGGGAATTCCCGAAGCCAAGGAGGAGGGCACTCCCGAAACCGAAGAGGAGTCGAATCCTGAAGCAAAAGAGCCTCCCGTGATGCCGGAATACACTCTTTATGAGGTATATGATGTCTATGAGCAAAAAGAAAATCTTAAAGGGAAAGATGTGTACGCGCACTTTATCGACAGCGTTTTTCTGGAAAAGGTCGAAGACCGAATCTTCTATTTTTCATTTTTATGGCGGGGGGCAAAGAAAAATATAAAACCGGGATATTTTCTTTATCCCACAGGCAGGTTGTTTTCATTTGATGAGGATACAATTGTTGTTCTCCCGGAAGAAGAGAGTGGTGACGAGGCGATTGAGGGTGAAGAAGAGATAACAGAGGGTGAACATGATTTCCCGGATCAATCCGGACAGGCTAAAAAGCGATCAGGAGATGGTAATAAATCGGATACCGGGTTGTTTATTGATACGGGATTCAGTATTACAGTCGGATTCTTTAATCTGGATACCGGCTTAGGCGGGGATGTGGATTTTTTCGCTAACCTTTTATTAATGCTTGTTTCGGCACGGGGACATTCTTTCTTGGATACGACATTTAAGTTTACCAGCTGGTTCGGGATTGGTGCCGAATTAGGTTTTGCAGCCATGTATCTGGAAGATATATATTATCTTGATTTTCCTTTACGGGGATATTTACGCTTCGGGACACGAGACTTCTATATACAACCCTACTGTGGTTATTATTTTTCCTTCTTCTTGTGGGAGAAAATAATATTAGGTCCTTCCGGTGTTGATGGACTTGATGTCGGTCTTTCTGTTTCCCTTGGGGGATTTTACCTTGAAGGATCCTATGTGATTGGCGAGATCGTCGGTCAACTCAACTATTTCAGGGCCGGTATTGGCTTTGTCATTAATGATATCTTTTGAACCGGAAAACAGGCTGATATTTATTATCAAAAGAAAGCCGCTTCCGGTGAGGGCTGTCTTTTGCTTTATTCCAGTTTCCGGTACACTTCTTTCCAGAAATCTTCTTCATCAATCTGAGCTCGCAGGAATGCGGTGATACTCATCTGTATTGTTTCCGGAAATGCATTCCAGTATTGAGCGGGCCAGTCGGGCATTTCGTTACGGAGTTTTATATCTTCCGCTTTTTTCATTTTTCCAATACTAAATGAGATGAACTGTGTAATCATGGTGATGAGAACATCATCGGGAATTTGATTCCGGTTTGCCGTGGTCTTCTTTTTAGTTCTATCAGGTACCCACTCATTAACAAGGGCATTAAGCTGTTCATCCGTAATCTCCGGTGCATTCTCTTTAATAAGCCGGACCACCATATTCTTCACTGTGGATCGGATCTGATTCATAGGAACGGTCATTTGTTCCTGAAACGCGGAAGCAGATGCAGTCACCATGTCACTCAGGCTTTTACCTGTCGAAAGTTTTCCTTTAGACCGCCGGTCTATGGCAGCACGGACCGCGACTAACTCATTTTCTGTTGCATGGTTAAGGATGAAGTCTATGACTTCAAAAAGTTTTTTTTCCATTATTTTTTTTTACAATTCTAAAATCAGGGTTGTCTGCATATTTCTTCCTGGCCTGATTATTAATCATCATCCTCGAGCCCCAGGAATATGCTCGTTTCCCAGGACCCGTTTTCAGGGAGAATAAAATTCCAATAAGTCATAAAACATGTGGATTGATAAATTCTGTCAAGTGTATCTATTGATTGAGAGATTGTTTCTACAGGGAGGACCCAGAGTGAACAGGGATTACCGATATCAATGGAAATTGTTACTTTATTAACATAATCTCTCGCTTTAAAAGCGGTGATGTTATTAAATTCCCGGCTCGTTTCTGAAAAATGGATGTCATTTTCCTCTTGAGCTATGATAATTTCGGATTCCTCTGCTCTATGAGAACAGAGAGCAAGATTTAATTCAACGCCAAAAAAGAGAACAAGTTCCGTATCTGACTGATTTGTGAGATTATAATAAACTTCTATATGAGATTTTTTAAATATATACTTTTTTATAATTTGAACAGGATATAATGTGTCCCATATTTTTATATTACCATTACATTTTAATATGAGTTCGGAGGTCTCGGTATCAATATTTTCTAAAGTATAATATGAATTAATAAAATCCCCAAGTTCATTATAATTCATAGTGGAGAAAGAATTAATATCCGTATTTGATGCGGGAAAGTGGTCTATAAAAGCTCTTCGTAAATAACAATCATAACCATTTTCTTTTTCCATATAGCTATGATAATATTCTCTTGAACGGGCAAGAGTATCCATATAATTCCATCTTTTGGGGAGGTAATCCAGCTCGAAGAGCATGCCGCCTTTTGCGTGTACATATGCATTAACCAATGTCCCTGAGTAGAGAAATTCCTCTCTTCCATCCATATCAAAGTCGGATTTTATGAGGGAAGGAAGAAAAACACCTTTATCTCTTGTGAGAAGTTCTGCTTCCAGGAGTGAGCGGTATACTTCTTTTCTTAAATGATTGAGATAGATCCCGCCGAATTTCCCATGCCAGTATGCATGGTTACTTTGTCCTTTCCAGAGCTCCTGTTTCGCTGCTTTTTTTTTATATTTGTCACCCCGGATTTGATTAACAAGGATATTCACATACATCATCTTTGCATACATAAGATTGCTTTCCGGGTATTTGCTTAAGAAGCTTCTAAAAAGTCCTCCCGGGAGAAATCCGTTTTCACTATATCGTAATGCATTTTTTCTCTTGAGTTCTTTGCTCCTTCCCGAACAGGAAAGAGGAAGTATCCAATCCATCATTTCGTCATATAACATTGATGGGAAATAAATTTTTTCCTTGCATTGGTATGTTTTTAAATATTTTTGAGGATGGATCGGTTTTATCCAATCTTTATTCATGCGGAGAAGTTCTATAAACCTGGCGAGCCATTTATTTTCATAACAAAGCTGAAAAGATCCTTTCCATTCGCCGAATTTTTCCCCATCATCAATGATTGAGATAACACGGTCCCCTTTTTCCGTTGCACAATTCCGGAGAAAGAGTATGACATCCTCCGGATTTTTATAGGGAATAATATATCGCAAAGATTTTGAGAGTGAGAAGACTGCTATTGTTTTGCCCTGGTCTTCGGTAAGATACGGATAGTACAGGTCGTTATCATCAATGCCGGCGGATTTAAAATGTATGTCATCTAAAAAAATATATTCGATACCGCTATGTTGTAATATGGAAGCATAGTTGGGTTCCCAGACTCTTTCCGTGACCCAGCTGCCGCGGGGACGCTTGCCAAAATGAGAACGGATGAACGTTGTTAAACTTTCAATTTGACCGAGTTTATCGGAATTCGGGATGAGTGATAAGACAGGTTCGTAGTATCCGCCGCTTAACAATTCAACCTGTTTTCTTTTTACCATTTCATCCAGGACCATCAGATATTCGGGATGTTTTTCTTCTATCCATTCAAATAATACCCCTGAATAATGCAGCGTGACCGGGAAATCCTGGAAGGTATTCAAGATACTTAAGAATGGTTTATATGCCTGTTGGTATACTTGCTCAATAACGGAGTCGAAATTTCCAACAGGTTGACTATTATGAGTCCCGAAAATAAGATGGATTGTTTTCATTAATCCTTTACCAGTTTATCATTTCTTATTATACATTTTTGGGGGCATTTAAGCAGTGCATTTTCTCTTTCCCCTTGTGCGTTATAATCAATCTTTGCTAAAAAAGATTCAATAATAAATCCCCCTTCGGGAGATTTTTTTTCACAAATTTTGCAGCCTATGCAACCGACTTTGCAGGCCTTTTTTACCTGAGCTCCTTTATCGGTGGAATTACATGCTACAAGGACATCGGCGTTGTATGGAATGAATTGCATAACTCCTGTAGGACATACGGTAATACAATTCCCGCAGCTGATGCATTTATCTTTATCTACCCAGACGAGTCCTTCATCATCATAATCAATCGCATCCACCGGGCACACCCGGATGCAGCTTCCAAGACCAAGACACCCGTGTTTACATACTTTATTTCCGCCGTAAAGGGGATAGAGTGCATTGCAGTCATGTATGCCTTCATAGATAAATTCATATGTTGCTTTCGTTTTTCCGCCCCGGCAGTGAACTTGAGTAACTTTTTTATCCATAGATACTTCAACCTTGACTCCCATAACAGCGGCAAGTTCTTCGGCAGTCGCTGCTCCACCGGCTGTACAGAGTGTGAGAGCGGCGTCTGCTCCGACAATCGCCTCTGCATACGATACGCATCCCGCAAAACCGCAGGCACCGCAGTTAAGACTGGGTAAGATTTCCTCCAAACGGGATACCCGTTCATCTTTCTTTACTTCCAGCACTTTAGAAGCGAATGCAAGTCCGATCCCAAAAAGTATGCCTAATCCGCCAACGGTTAATAAGGCGGCTAATATATTGAGTAATAACGTCACCATCGGTTTTTATCTCCCACCTAAGATATTTATTAATAATGCCTGGTCAAATGCCATAAACGCGAGAGCCATCAGCCCTGCAGTGACAAAGGCAATCGGAATTCCTTTAAAGGGTTTCGGTATCCACTCTGTTTCAAATGTTTCCCTTAATGAAGACATGAGCAGGATTGCCAGGAGAAATCCGAGTCCTGCGGAAAATCCGGCAAAAAAACTTTGTAATGCATCGAATTTCTCGCTTACTACTGCTATTTTTCCATCCACGACGGCGATTAACGCGACACCGAGTACTGCACAGTTGGTCGTAATAAGCGGGAGGTAAATCCCCAGAGCTTTGTACAGAGGAGGGGATATCTTCTGGATGATCATTTCAACGAATTGTACTAAAGCCGCGATGACAAGGATAAATGTCACGGTTTTTAAGAATGTGAGATTGAATTTTACAAGCAGAAAATTCCATACAAGCCATGTCACAAGTGATGCGAGAGACATCACAAAGATGACGGCAAATCCCATGCCAAGGGCGGAATCCATTTTTTTTGATACTCCGATAAATGGACAAAGACCTAAAAATTTTGTGAGTATGAAATTTTCAATAAATACAAACGTGATAAGTATTGCAAAATATGTCATCATGAGATTTGTTCCTCACTTTCCTGAATAATCTTTTCTTCCTGATTTTCCGGTTTTATTTCCTCTTGTTTCATTTTCCCGGGCCGTGTTTCCAGCCAGTTGAAAAAAGCTTTTAGGTAGCCCATGACCAGCAGGGCTCCGCTGGCGAATCCGAATACCCGTGCCGGATACGCATTCAACCAGCCTAATGTAATGACACCGCTGAATCCAATAGCCTCAATGGGAAAAAGAGTGATTGTACCGGCCCCCAGGATTTCTCGTATGGATGCGATAAGGAGAAGTCCCAAAGTAAAACCTATCCCCATTCCCAAGGCGTCCAATACCGAGTGGCTTACGGAATTTTTAGAAGCAAATGCCTCTGCTCTTCCAAGGATAATACAGTTTACCACGATCAGAGATACAAAAATACCCAAACTTTTATACAAATCCGGAGCATAAGCCTCCATCACCATCTCTACAATTGTCACGAAAGAAGCAATAATCACAATATAGCACGGTATACGAACTTTTTCCGGGATGAAATTTTTTAAGAGGGACACACAAATATTGGACCCAAGAAGTACAAATATTACCCCGGCGCCCATCCCGAGAGCATTAATAACCTGGGTTGATACTGCAAGGGCGGGACAGAGTCCGAGAACAATAATAAAAAGCGGGTTTTCTTTAAATATTCCTTTAGTAAATTGTTTTATCATTTTAAACCCCTATGTGATTGTATATAAATAGATCCGGCTGCAAGGGGTCCGGAGACACCCTTAAATGTAATCGTCGCACCTGTAACGGAATCTTCAGAGCCGGATTTCGGTTTCCCGAAGAACCATTCTCCCACAAGAGAAAGCGCCGACCTTGTTGTTTTTTTAAGTTCTATATGAGCCGTATCGCCTGATTGGCTTTGAAGGGAAAGTTCGGCCGGTGTTGTGGGAATCATCATATCGTTTTTGCCGCCTTTACCGATAAATTTGTTCATGTAACCGGGGTCTTCGCATTTTTTTCCTAACCCGGGGGTTTCCTTGTTATCCATAATTTTTGCCCTTAACAATTCCCCGTCAGGTTTATAATGAGCCATAATCTTAATCGCTCCGCCGTATCCTGAACCGGACAATTCCAAAACATAGCTGATAATCGATTCATCCAGTTTCACAGGATAGTACGCCAGTATCATCTCTTCCTCTATCTGTTTTTTTTCACCAGGTGTTCCCTTGTCTATGAGTTCACTTAAGGCAATTTTCTCCTGTTTTTCCTTGTTCGCGGTGATCTGTGGTTGAGTAATAGTGTTTAATAAACTTAATGCGATAGCTGATAATGCGCAGATGAGACATAATTTTGATCCGATAATGAGCATCGTTATAATTATTTTTTTCATTGCTTCTTTTCCTTCACATAGCCGAATTTAACAGGTTTTATAAGCCTATTAATAAGCGGAACAAAAATATTCATAAGGATGATGGCAAGGGATACTCCTTCGGGAAATCCTCCGTAGATACGAATAAGAAAAGTCAATAATCCGCACCCTGCTCCGAATATAAGCATACCCTTCCCTGAAAGCGGGGAGGTTACCATATCCGTGGCCATATAAAATGCCCCGAGGATTAACCCGCCTGACAGGAGATGAAAGAGGATATCTCCCCTGAATAAACCCCCATCAGCCGAAGAACCGCCGAATATCCATGTAAGAATAAGAAAGACACCGATATATGATACGGGGATCTCCCAGGTTATAATCCGTTTAAAAAACAAATAAATTGCTCCCGCTAATAATAGGAGAGCAGATACCTCACCGATACAGCCTGGTATTGTGCCGAGAAACAGATCAAGGTAGGTCCCTGATTTCAGGAATTCACCTGCACCAACGGCAAGGGGAGTAGCTCCGGTAAATGCGTCCGGGGTAACTGCGGATGGTGACCATGTTGTCATTTCCTTCGTCCAGCAGAACATCGCAAACACTCTCCCTGCAAGAGCCGGATTCATCCAATTTCTTCCCAATCCTCCAAAGGTATGTTTTACCACGGCTATGGCAAATACAGACGCGATAACGGGAATAAAACCGGGAATAGCAGGCGGCATATTACATCCGATAAGGAGTCCTGTCAGAAATGCACTCCCGTCGAGAAGGGTATGTTTCTTTTTTAATAAAGTTGTGATGATAAACTCTGTGAGCATCGCTGATCCTATTGATACAAGAAGTACCAGGAGGGCTTGCAGACCGAAATTATATATACCCCATGCGGAAGCAGGGATTAAGCAGATCACAACACTCCACATTATTTTGGCAGTCGTTTCACCGGAGTGAAAATGTGGTGATGAAGTGATTTTTAAATTATTCTCTTTTTCCATTTATTCTCCTTGTATTTAGATCCCCAAGGTTTCATTGTATAATTTATTCTTTTTTGGCCAGTTTTTTTGACATGATCTTTCCTAATTTCATACCTTGAATGAGCGGGAGCCGTGCAGGACAAACATATCCGCAACATCCGCATTCTTTGCAATCAAAAAGACCATTTTCTTTAGCTTCTTCGAATCTATTATGTTCAATAAGTTTAAATAATACAGTGGGACTTAAACCGAGGGGACAGGCACGTAAGCATCTTCCGCATTGTATGCATGATGTATCTTGTGATGAGCCGATCTCTTTTTTAGAGAGAGCAATTATTCCTGACATGCCTTTGATGACAGGTGTATCCACATCGTGTATTGCAAAACCCATCATAGGTCCGCCGGCGATGATTTTTGCCGGAAATTCATGAAAACCATCACATTCCTCTATAAGTTCACTTATTTTTGTTCCGATTTTTACTTTAAAATTACCCGGATTCTTAACAAGTGATCCTGAAACCGTAACAATACGTTCAATGAGTGGTTTTTCATAGACGATCGCTTCATATATTGCAAATATGGTACCGACATTTGAAACAACCGATCCGATATCGAGAGGCAACCCGCCGGAGGGGACTTCCCGGTTAATGATCGATTGAAGTAATTGTTTTTCATCCCCCTGGGGATATTTTGTTTTTAAAGGTACGACTTCGATATCATATTTTTTATCTGCGATTAATCTCTGCATCGTATCTATGGCATCCGGTTTATTTTCTTCTATACCGATAATGATATTCTCCGGTCCAAGAATTTTTTTAACAATTTGAATTCCTTCGAGAATTTCTTCTGTTTTTTCTAACATGAGCCGGTGATCTGCGGTGAGATATGGTTCACATTCGACACCATTGATAATAAAATATTCCAGGCGGAATCCCTCTTTTAACGTGTATTTGATATGTGTCGGAAAGGTTGCCCCCCCAAGACCGACAATCCCCATGTCTGAAATCTTATCAATCAGTTCTTTGGGACTAAGATTTTCCCATGATTTTTTTGAGCTGCTTTTCCCTGCCCTGTCAAATTCGCCTGCGAGTTCTATAATAACTGCGTTACTTTTCATTCCACTGGGAAGATATATCTCTTTAATATCGACTACTTTTCCGGGGATAGGTGAGTGTATATTGGCAGAAAAGAATCCTGTGGCCTTACCAAGAAGCATTTCTTCTCTGATAATGTCGCCTTTTTCTACGATGCACTCGGCCGGTTTTCCCATATGCTGATGCATGGGAATATATGCAATTGAAGGTATATTTGCATTCCGTATTTCTTTGTTTTTTGTAAATATTTTAGAATCAGGAGGATGAATACCCCCCTTTTTAAATGTGGTTATCTCATTCATGCGACTTTGGAACACCTCCTTATGGCAAATCTTTTAGTATCATACAAATCGGTTGGTGTCAAATAGAAATCGAAGAAAAATAGGGAGAGAAAGGAGAGAAAGAAGAGGAGTATACTATGGATTTTGGGGTATCGGTACTTGTAATGGAATCCTATGGGACGGTATTCTGCTGTTACACACTTCCCCTGATGAAAGAGCATATATTCAAGGGTTTCTTTTGGAATATGCATTAATACATTTTTGAGCCAATTTTCATTATATTCTTTTACAATTTTTTTTGATTTCATTATTTTACCTGTTACAGGTTCCTTTTTATATTGAGATGCCAAAAGACCTTCTGTTGAAGGAAATGTATAGGTTTTTCCCAATAAAAGTCCTTCCTGGTATGCAACATGAACGATAAACTCCGCTAAGTCCGGAAACTCCGGACTTACCTTTAGGTTTTTATTGTCCCATAAACCCTTAAGGTTATTCATCGTAAAAGATTTTTTCGCTTCTGTTGCCATGGGAAAAACCATGCTTGTTTGAATAAAACTGAACCCATAAAAATAATAAATGGAAAAGAAAATAATAACAACCCCTATACTAAGAAGAAATGGAATCTTTTTTATTTTTGCGAGGAGGTATGTCTGTTTAAAAAAAAGTCTTATGGGAACCGGCTCAAACTTCCGGTGTTTTATTACTTTTGCTCGATGAAAATAATATATAATATAACTTGCTGTAATAGAAATATCAGCTAAAAATGATAATAGAAAATGATAGGTAGAGGTTTCCTGGAAGAATGTGAGAACTACAGTGATTATCAGAATAACAAAAAGAATTATCAACCGGTGGATAAGAGAGTCGTTTTGAACTTTATTCCATTTAAAAATGACTCTATTTTTAAATACAAGGAATATTTCCTCAAAAAGAAAGAACCAGGCGGGGTAAATCAGGAATAGACTTAAAAGCGCCATAGTATCTCCTGAAAGGAGGCAGGGTACCCATGGTACTATTCCGAGAATTCCGATCATCTTTTCTTTTGACTCTTGTTTATATATAAAAAGAAAAATAACAACGTAAATAATACCTGTTAAAAATAAGATAGTAATTTCTGTTATACTGATATCCGGAATCATAACATTATCACCGTAACGGGCAAAAAAGGAGTGTGCTTTAAATAAGAAAAGAAGTGGATGCAGTGGGGTTGATATAAAAATCGATTTATGTTGTGCATCCGGGTAGAAATAGTTTTTTTTTGTATGCATATAGTGGTCAAAACGGGGATCCAGAGGATCTAATCGTTCATTAATGTGTATAAGTGATATTTTATTCATTTCATTAAAACCGGAAAAAGAGACGGTCTCTGTTTCTTCCATTATTAGATATTGTCCTTGTAATTCTCTTTTACAATCCTCCGGATCAAAACGGATATTTTTATCCGGTTTCCCCAGGATGGTGTAAAATCCTTTCCATAAATTTGTATTAGTGCAGGGGTAATACAAGGAGATGAAAAGGGTAATACCGATAAAAAGTACGAAGAATATACAACCGGTAAGAAGAGGGTTCTTTGCTATGAGTTTTTTTATTCGTATTAATAATGTCCGTTTCATGACGAATTATCAGAGAGTGCAGAATGCAACTGCAATAAAAAATCCGAGGATAACTCCCAGAATCACCTCAGAGGTTCTGTGTCCATGGATTTCCTTTACTTGTTTAATTTTCGGATCAAAACTGGTGGAAAGTTCCTGGATTATCTGATTTATTGTCCTTGCCTGTAACCCGGCAGCTCTTCTGACTCCTGTTGCATCCCGAACAGTGATAAAGGCGTAAAAAAATGCAAGAATGAATATTGGTGAGGTGATTCCAACCTCGAATCCGATAGCTGTTGCAAGGGCACTCACGACTGCCGAATGACTGGAGGGCATTCCTCCCGTGGTCCAAAAAAGACTCAGTAATATTTCTTTAGCAGAATGAGGCCTGTTTCTGAAAATTTCAATAACAGATTTAATTGCCTGGGATATAAACCAACTAAAAAATGCCGCACGAAAAATAGGATTCTCAAGAAAATTAAAAAAGATTTCCATTTCCATTCTTGTAGAGTTTCTCCACTAATAATTTAAATTAATAGGCATATAAATGGTATAATATAACGAATTTCTTATATGCATGCTTTATCAATTTTCCAATCAGAGTGTCCTTTTGTCAAGCAATATGTAAAAAAATATTGATATTTCTTGCTACATTTTCATAATTGGTACTCTCACTTCGCATTTGGATCAATTATTCTCCCGGAAAAACAACAGACGACTCCGGGGAATTTAATAGCAAAGTTATATACAAAAGAAGTTGTTTTGTGTATAATCTATCAGGCATATCTATAAAGAATTGCGGTTGTCCCGCAACCTCCTTTGAGTACAAAGGCTCCTTTGAGTACAAAGGATAAACAAGGTTGGCCAATAACCACATTACACTATATATGGTGAGTGTGGATAACTATTTTATTATAATTGGGGTTATTGGACAACCTAAATTATGTATACATTTCCTGCATATGAGAAAACTGTGATGCGAATGTTGTACAATCATCTATACATTACGCAGGCTACGACCGCAACCCAAATAATTAATTTATGACAAGGTTGCCGCTATGAAAATTCTTGATTTCTTGTGAACCTGCGTTTCGCTATTATTCCACATTTTTTGTTCAAAAAAAGTGGC
>JAFGRV010000002.1 GCA_016934975.1 Spirochaetales bacterium
GGAGGTTGCTTTTATCATTTCTTTTATTACAAGGATGCAAAAAAAACTTTCCTTGAAAAATCAGTTAGTCCTGGAGTTCGGCGGCGGCCCGGCATTATACGCAGCGGCATCAATCGTGTCTTTTGCCCGGGAATTGCATTTTTCCGATTATCTTCCGGCTAATTTGCAGGAGGTTTCGAAATGGTTGACCAGGGAAGAGGGATCCTTCAACTGGGATGATTATATCGGTTTCGCCCTTGAAATGGAAGGCTTGCCGGGCGATCCTTCCCACATCAAAATCCGGGAAGAAGAAATGCGGCAGAAAATAAAACACCTTGTTATCTGTAATGGCCTGGATAAGGAACCTATTGAAAACAGCGCGGGGAAATACGATTTCGTCTCTGCTCTTTATTGTACGGACATTATCGCGTCGTCTGTTCCGGAATGGTACCAGGTAATCCGGAACATCGCCACTCTTGTGAAACCCGGGGGCCGGCTGATGCTCGGCTTGACCAGGGGCATGTCGGAAAAAATATTTTATTATGAGGCCAGCGACAAAAGTTTCCCCTGTATTGATCTCACCGATGACCAGATCCGGGAAGGATATGAAAAAGGCGGTTTTGATCTATCAACCTTGTATATGGAGATACAAAAAGCCTCGAGTAAAAGAGAGTACCATAATCTCCTCATGACTATCGCACAAAAAATCGATACATAAGAAAATAGAGCTGAGAACACCTTCCGGATCTTCTCCAGGGAGAAATAAATCCCCATAAGAATAATCGAAGGTGAAGTACTTACAGGATATTCCTATCCTTTTTTTCTTTTAAAGGTGAGTCCCTCTTCACTCTTTCCGATGATTATCGTATCACCTTCCATGACCTTGCCTGCAATAATCTGTTTGGCTAACGGGTTTTGAATAAGATTCTGAATTGTTCTTTTTAATGGCCGGGCTCCGTATAAAGGATCGAAACCTATTTCCGCGAGGTATTTCTTTACATCATCACTCACTTCTATTTTCATCTTCTTTTCCTCGAGGCGTTTACGGAGATGCCCGAGTTGAATATCCACAATCAGAAGAATATCATGTAAACCGAGGCGGTTAAATGTAAGGATCTCATCGATCCTGTTTAAAAACTCCGGCTTAAAGGTTGATTTCAGAAGAGCATCTATCTCTTCCGCAACATCTTTTATATCTTTTGCTTTATGAATAAGATGACTTCCCAGATTACTGGTCATGATGATAATCGTATTGGTAAAATCCACGACCCTCCCCTGGCCATCGGTGAGTCTTCCTTCGTCCAGCAATTGAAGAAGTATATTAAACACATCCGTATGGGCTTTTTCCATTTCATCGAACAACACAATGGAGTAGGGTCTGCGGCGGACTGCTTCGGTAAGCTGACCTCCCTCCTCATATCCCACATACCCGGGAGGGGCCCCGATAAGCTTTGCCACATTATGTTTTTCCATAAATTCACTCATATCAATCCTGGTCAATGCTTTTTCATCATCAAAAAGAAAGTCCGCCAGGGTTTTGGCGAGTTCGGTTTTACCGACCCCGGTGGGTCCGATAAACATAAATGCACCTAAGGGACGGTTGACATCCGAAAGACCTGCTTTATTTCTTCTAATGGCGTCGGATATAACCTGGATCGCTTTATTCTGTCCCACGACCCGCTGTGAGAGTATTTCTTCCAATTTAAGGAGTTTCATCATTTCCGAGGCGAGCATTTTAGAGACCGGAATCCCGGTCCAGGCAGAGACGATCTGGGCAATATCTTCTTCCGAGACTTCTTCCCGCAGGAGTTTTGTTTCACCATGAAGGGTTTCCAGGGTCTTCGTCTTTTCTTCGAGTAATTTTTTTACCTCGGGAATCTTCCCGTGCTTAATTTCCGCAGCTTTCGCAAGGTTACCTTCACGTTCAAATTTTGCCTCTTCCCCATGAAATTCCTCGAGATCCTGCTTTAATTTGCGTATTTCATCAATAATACTTTTTTCATTTTGCCACTGAAGTCTCATCGCGCTCTGCTGTTCATTCAGCCTGGCGAGGTCTTTATTTATTTTTGCGAGGCGTTCCAGTGAACCGGGATCGGTTTCTTTTGAGAGTGCCTGCTTTTCGATATCCAGCTGGAGAATATCCCGGTAAATCTGATCAAGTTCCGTCGGCTGGCTTTCTATTTCAATCTTTAACTTACTCGCAGCCTCATCGATAAGGTCGATCGCTTTATCCGGAAGAAATCTGGAGGTAATGTATCTGTCCGAGAGAACCGCTGCCGCGATAATCGCCTCATCCTTAATTCGTACGCCATGATGAACTTCATATTTCTCTTTGATTCCCCGGAGAATAGCGATGGTATATTCCACCGAGGGTTCCGCAGTATAGACTTGCTGGAACCGTCGTTCCAAAGCAGGGTCTTTCTCGATATACTTTCTGTACTCATCTAGGGTGGTGGCACCGATGGACCGGAGATCACCCCTGGCGAGGGCCGGTTTAAGGAGGTTGGATGCATCCATGGAGCCCTCGGCGGCACCTGCTCCGACCAGGGTATGGAGCTCATCAATAAAAAGAATAATTTCCCCTTCGGTATCGACAATTTCTTTGATCACTGCTTTAAGACGTTCCTCGAACTCTCCCCTGTACTTTGCACCCGCGACGAGTGACCCAAGGTCCAGGGCAAGAACTTTCTTGTTTTTTAATGTATCCGGTACATCCCCGGATACAATCCGCCTGGCGAGTCCTTCCACGATGGCGGTTTTCCCGACACCAGGTTCACCGATAAGGACAGGATTATTTTTTCTCCTTCGTGATAACACCTGGATAATCCTCCGGATCTCATCATCCCGGCCTATGACCGGATCAAGTTTTTCTTTACGGGCTAAAGCTGTCAGGTCCCTGCAATAGCGGTCCAGAACCTGATACTTGTTTTCGGGGTTCTCATCTGTGACACGCTGGTTTCCCCGGATAGACTGTAATGCTTCCAGCACCTTTTGTTGGGTAATACCATAGGTTTTAAGTATCCGCTGCACCTCACTCTTTACTTTTAATGCCGCGAGGAGAAAATGTTCCGTGGATGTGTAGTCATCCTTAAGGGCTGATGCTTCCTGTTCAGCCTGATTTAAGAGGTTATTGGTATCGGCAGACAAGTATATCTGGGCAGTTCCGCCGCCATAAAGCTTTGGTTTCGATAATAGCTTCGTTTTCACCTCTTCTCGAAAATCACGCAAGGGAATCCCCAGTTTTTCCAGAAGCGGGGGAATAACACCCCCTTCCTGGTCTAAGAGAGCGGAAAAAAGGTGTTCCACCCCAATCTCGGAATGATTGTATCCGGAGGCAAGACTATGGGCTTCCTGAATCGCGGCCCTGGCTTTTTCTGTTAATTTGTCTGTTCTCATATGACATCTCCTTAATCCGAAATTTTCTCCCGATGGATGTTCATAAAACTGAATCCATACAAAAATATACCCAATTATTGATAAAATGATATCGAAAGAAAAAGTGAAGGTCAAACCCTTATTTTTTTTTATTTAAAAAAGATAAGGAAAAAAAACTTACGTAAGAATAACCCGGTTATGTTACTTCCGGTTCATTTTCTTCCGGCTCTTTACCGGTAACCGCTTCGTAGATCCGTGTCGGTACCGGGGGGCAGCCGGGGACAAAAACCCCGAGATCTTTTATCAATTTTGTACAATTACCCACAAGGATTGTTCCCTTTTTTATAGATCCGTCCAGACCTTTTCCAATACCGATGTGAAATTTTTCATCATCTAACAGATATTGAGTCATATCATCCTTAAACCGGCGTAAAAAAAGCATGAGTGTGGATTGACATGCGCTGCAGGAATCGCAATCGTGAACAACAACATGGGGATATTTTACAGAAAGAGTTGATGACGGACGGGCGTAGGATACGACATGTTCTCTATAATCACCGTCACTCACAACATCGTAAAAGGCCGGATCTATAGAAAAACCCATCCGCTCTGAGATAATCTTTAAATGAGGTATGTCCGGAGGATCTATCCCCATCATCAAACAGGCATAAACATCCGCGCCCACAGGATTCCACGAGGCGACTGCAAAATCCGAGGTCACAGGTTCGCCGCCGGAGGGGCCCAAACCCTCCATCCCGATATAGCCGTCAATAAGGCTGATATGAGGGAGAAGCACTGTAGCCAGGTCGGAAATCGCGGAATCGAGGGTTTTTTCGGGATAGGTTTCACCCGGTCTGTATTCAAGTTGATGATACCGTACCTTTTCATGCTTCCAGAGACAGCCTTTCATATTCTTTATGCTTAAAGTAACACCGGTATGCATATGACACTTTGCCACAGGCAAGGAAAGAATAAAGTCGAATTCAAAAATATCCTGACAAATTTTTGTAAACCCTAAAATCCGTGATCCGGGGATTTCCTTATTCACAAACTTCTTTGCATTTAAATCAATAAGTTCACATCCGTATCTCTCTGCAATATCCTGAATCCCTGCTTTTTCAAAGGCAACCATCGTATTGACACCCACAATCGGACTTTCACCAATTGCAATATATGAAGCACCTGCGTCTTTTAGCACCTCGATAGCCCCGGCAATCGCCAAAGGATGAGTATTAATTCCCTGACCTGCATGTGCCGCACGCCCGATATTCGGTTTGATAAGGACGGAAGCGCCTTTTATTTTTCCGAGATCAAGTCCGGAGAGTGCTCTTTTTGCATTTTCCAATGGACCGTTTTTATAGGTAATAACAACTTTCTTTTCATTCATTCCTACCAATATAAAGAGAATAACGATGATTTTCAAGCCTTCTCATACAATCATCCGTGAACAATTCCGGAATTACAGAGAATAGTGTACCGTGCATCCGGAATCCCGGACTCTATCATTCACATTGATAAAATCTTTCAGGAATCGGGTGTTTCATTTAACGTTCTCTTTATCAATAATAATATCATTTTTCCGTGCCCGGGATGGATCATCTATTGAAGGATTATGGTGATTGCAGTACAATCATCGATAGTAAATGAAACAAAGTAAAGCAATACAAATACTTTTTTATTGTGGTCTTCTCCTGCTCCTTTTTCCGGTTCTCATATTTCCTGACATTGATTGGGAAATAGAGGGGGATCTTGTATGCGGGAGTAATAATGAGATCATATTAACCGACTATTATCAATTAAAGGCCAACCTCGAGTTTTCGTGTAAATTCATGGACTATTATAAGTGCACTGTTGAACTTGAAGCAGATAGATACGTGGTAATTGCCAAAGAAATAAGTCTTGAGTGGGAGCAATTCTTATATGTAAGCATCCTTGCCGGTAGATTTGAGAACTCCCTGACACTGGAGGAGTACAGACCTGCTCATCAACGGCTTTTCGGAACAAAATCCATCGTCTCCGATTATATTGATCTCCTGGGATATGTAAACAATAACATCGGAATTATGTTATATAAGAAGTATAAACAGAAAACCCTTCCCTTTTCCTATTACCTTCTCTGTTCTTTTAATCCATCAACGACCGAAGTACAGGGTGATTGCGGATTCTTGTATCACTTTAACAAAAAATCCAGCTATCTGGGGTTTTTTGCAAGCTACATTCCATTTTTGCGTCACCAATTCTGGCTGGAAGAGAATGCGGTTTCTGAAACCCACAATGTACTATTTGATCTTATCTGTGCTCACTATGATTATGCCTTTGTTTATGGTATTGAATTGACCTGTGGTTCAAACATCATCGACCCCCTTGCTCTTGTCCGCATCCCTGGTGCGGAGGACCGCTCTTTTTTCATTGGCGGAGACGCTCACATCGGGTATTCCCTGGAATTCGGCGATCTGAAACTCATACCCGGGCTTCGGTTTTCCATACTTTTCCCGGAATTCACTGTTCCCGAATGTCAGCAGATTGAAATCTTATATGGGACGATGTTGAACATTAAAGATACATGGTTTATTCATGGGGATATCGGACTTAGCATTAATTCCTTATACGGGGATGACCAGCAGTTTTACACACAACTGGGAGTTTTATGGGCGGCAGATGTACGACTAAAATTGTAGCTTTTATTCTCTTTACACTATTACTCTTATCTATCATATCCTCATGCGGAGAATTTATCGGATTTGCTCCGCTGCCGGATCAGACAATCAAAAATATTCCCCGTGCAGATTTTTATCTCTCTGAAAATCACTTGAAGGATCTCGCGGCAACTGTGCTGGAAAATTTTGATGTCCCCTGTATCTATGAGATTGATAATACCCGGTCAGACGCCTTTATTAAGGTAATGGGTTCTTTTTCACGGCTCTATCCAAAAAAATCATTTATCCTCCGGCTGAAGGATTACGGGGTAAGATACGCCTTTGAAGCGGCGTACGATTATTTTCTCACCAACAGGATAGCATTATATGGGTATTCACGTGCAGGGCTCTTCTCACCTTCCAACCAGGGAGTCGCCTTTTATATCAACAATCAGTATATCGGATGCTATACGAGAATTACAATGTATGGGGAACAGGATCTTGCAAATCATTATCATGGGGTGAAGGGAGAATTATTTAAGGCTTTTTTTAATGATATAGGAAATGATGTCCCTTTATATTACCGAACCGAAAAAAAATTCCCCAAGGATAATGATTTTACGACTATATCGACCTTTATCTCGAATGCAAAATATCTGAATGACCGGGAATGGAATGAATGGGTCCGGACACATATCGATACGAAAGAAGTCATAACATACCTGGTTGTCCACAACTTCTTAGCTGTCGAGGATACATCAATCTTTAATTTTTATATTTATAATTACGGAAAACTGTTATTTCTCCCCTGGGATAATGAGATATCGATGAAACTGTTTTCTGCCGCTCCCCTGGAAGGAAATAATTTACTGACCAGACGGCTCTTGATGAATCCTGATATCCGCGATGGATACAATACCATGATGAGACGATTATTCCTTACGGATCAATCAAACATTCAACCATTTCTGCAACCCGGGAACCCGGATAGTACAGAGAATATCATTGATGATCTTATAGCAGAAGTAGAGCGAATATCCCTGGAAATCGACCGGGCAATATATTATGAACCGACGTCATATTTTACGTATCAGGATTTCATTGATGAAAAAAATAACATACTCACCTTTCTGAATACCCGGTCATACCAAATACCGGATCCGGTTTTACCATAATTATTTTTATAGCGCATTTCTTTTCGCTCTAAAACGTAGAAAAAATGGGTCAAGCAGGTAATTCCCTATTGTGACATTGAGGCATCAGCCTTTATCAATTCCGGCACAAGCCGCCACCTTTCTTTTCTGAATGACTCAATATAAAGAATAAGCTTATCCCCCGGTCTGTAACATACTTTTCCCGTATTCCGGCAGACAAGCCTGTTTTTATCAAAATTCAAAAGTCTTCCCGTAAATGTTTCAAGGTCTTCCGTATACACTTTTAATTCGATAGGGGGTGAATCGAGACGAACATAAAGGCGTGATTGCTTAATCCCAAGTATGGTTGCCGGATAACGGGTCCGGTCTGCCGGCGATAATGTGAGTTCATCTTGAAAAAGCCGGTTTGCCGCAGATTCAATGACTTGACTTTCTATTGTTTTTTGTATATTCCGTGAACGGTTTCCTGCCTGTATCACCATATCCCGGAGTTTCTTGTCTTCCTCTATAGAGCCCTGTTTTAATGATCCGAGTTTCGCCAGGGCTTCCTTATGTATGAATATACCCACAATCTCCCGCATAGGTGATGAGAATCTGCTATAGTAATGCACTGCAAGGGCATAGTGATCACCAACAGTACTCGCGAACATTGACCTCCGCATAGTGACAAGCACCTGCCGTTCCAGGGCTTCAATAAGCCGGGGATGACCGGGAAGTGTATACAACCGGTCAATATAGGCTGCCAGGGTTTCCTTTCCCTTATTCCAGCGCCATGAGGAATCGGTTATGGCGTGACTATCAATTATGTCATTAATCGTCCCTTCGAGTTCTTGCAGCGCTTTATCATCAGGGGAATTATGTACCCGGTAAATACCTTGAACTTCCGGATCAAGATCTTGTGCGAGAAATTGTGCCCCGATCATATTGCACATGAGTGAAAGCTGTTCATTATAGCGGCTGCAATTATTTCTTACTTCCGATGAAATTTCGAAGGCAGCTCCGTCATCCGAACAGTATATAACAGGCTCCTCCCTTTGAAATTGCACCCTGTTCATGTGGCGGGTCTTTTCTATATAAATTTCACCTACCGTTTTTAACAAATCAAGTACCGGTGTAAATTCCCGATTTGTTAAACCGGACTTTTCAGGCTGATCATAATAATCCTGTACACCGTTATACGACAGCTGTGCCCTGCTCATTATACGTCCCTGAACACACTGATAATGAAATATCTTACCGGATACATCCATATCCATAATAAAAATAAATGCCCTCCTGTTTACCCCCGGATTTAAAGACAATATCCCTTCTGATAATTCACAGGGCAACATAGGTACGGAAAATCCCGGAAAATAAAAAGTAGTCCCCCTTCGTAATGCTTCGGCGAACAGACAGGTCCCCGGTTTTATATAAAAAGCACCATCTGCCAGGGCATAGTAAATCCGGTAACCTGATTTGATTTCTTCGATAAACATTGCCTGGTCAAGATCACGGGAATCCTCATTATCAATGGTAATAAAGGGTTTATCAGTAAAGTCCTGCAAATCCGGATCATCAATATGAGGGTTCTGTAATATTTCTTCCGTTTCTCTTAAAACCGTCCCGGGATATGGAATCGTTATTTTATTTTTTTCTACAATTGCATAAAGATCGGCCAGAGCGCTATCCGCGTGGGCAATTATTGATTGATAAATGCCATGATTATCGCCGTGAACCAGGGTATAGGTAACAATATCATTTTCTTTCACGCCCTGGTCCTTGATGGACAGAGGGATGAGAGTATATTCCCCGTTAAAAACAAAAGGTTTCACTTCATAACCGTTTTGAGATTTTACAATCCTGCCCGTATAGATCTGTTCACTCGTTCTCATAACCTGATATATCCTTTGCTTATAAAATTTTATTTAGTAATACCATTGATAAAACTCCACTAATTTATATTGTTATAATAATTCTACAATAAAATAGTGAAAATGTCAGGTTCTTGTTACAAGATTTTCACACTTTCCCTTTTGACAACACCTAAGGAAAGGCATACAATAGTGATAACAAGGAGTATATGATGCCGGAAAAAAAATTACCTTTTACCTATTCGCAACTCGTGAAAATAGTCGCAGATCATGCCACCCCGTTTCATATCTATGATGAAAAAGCGATCAAAGAAAACGCCCAACGACTCAATAAAGCCTTTTCATGGAATAAAGGATTTAAAGAATACTTTGCCGTAAAAGCCTTACCAAATCCATTTATCCTGAAATTATTGAAAAGCGAGGGATTCGGAACAGACTGCAGTTCTTTGCCCGAATTATTATTATCGGAGAAGGTTGGAATTACCGGGGAAGATATAATGTTTTCTTCAAATGATACCCCGGCTTCGGAATTTATAAAAGCCCGGGAACTTAATGCAACCATCAATCTTGATGATATCTCCCACATCCCCTTTCTCAAACAAAATGGCGGTATTCCGGAAATCATTTCATTACGGTATAACCCGGGAAAGACAAGGGAAGGGAGTTTTATCATGGGTGCCCCGGAAGAGGCAAAATACGGGTTTACCAAAGAACAGATCTTCCGGGGGCTCACACAATTAAAAGATCTCGGGTCCAAACGATTCGGACTCCATACGTTTATCGCATCCAACGAATTAAACCCGGACTATTTTGCACATACCGCGGAAATGCTCTTTCTCTTTGCAGTGGAGATCAAAGGTAAACTGGGAATTTCCCTTGAATTTGTCAATATCAGCGGAGGGATTGGAATCCCCTACAGACCTGAACAAAAACCAGTCGACCTTGAATATGTGAGCAGAAAAATCAAAGATAAATATGATTCCATCATCATACCTCATGGTCTTGATCCCCTCGCCCTCTTTATGGAATGCGGACGGATGATTACAGGTCCCTACGGGTATCTTGTGTCCACCGTATTACATATTAAGAATATTTATAAAAAACATGTCGGCCTTGATGCATGTATGGCGAATCTCATGCGGCCGGCGATGTACGGTGCATACCATCATATTACTGTTATGAATAAGGAAAATCTTCCCCATGATGTTGTCTATGATGTGACCGGTTCACTCTGTGAACCCATCGATAGATTTGCAATCGATAGAAAACTTCCGGAAATTGAGCCGGGAGATCTCATAGTGATTCATGACACAGGTGCCCACGGCCATTCCATGGGATTTAATTATAACGCGAAGTTACGCTCCGCGGAACTATTATTACGGGAAAATGGCGAAGTCATAGAGATACGCAGGGCCGAAACAATAGATGATTATTTTGGTACCCTGAATTTGAACGCATTACAGGGATTTATCGTATAAATGCTCTCTCAGATAATATCTTCTCCCATACTATGCTGCATTGAATAGCGCATTCATTTTTTCATCTCTTGCAATATCCGGATATTTCCCGTACACTAAAAAACACAAACATGAATAGTATAGTGCAATTTTTACAAAATCCCATTATTCAGACATTTCTCTCTGTTTTTCTCCCTATTCTTATAATCCCGTTTCTCATGCGTATCGTTATCGGACGGATTATTCTCTTCCGGGTCAGGAAAAAATACCTTCCCAAATACCTTAAAACTCTTTATAAGGGATGGGAGAGCACGGAGGATAAAAACGCGATTAAAGAAGTAAGCGCTCTGGCACTCCAAAGACTCAAGTATCATTTTATATTCAAACCTGAATTTATCACCGACGCAAAAGCACTCCTTATTTCTATTAAAAATATATACGAAAAAGATAAAACCGGGGAAAACCTCGTTTTCTCCTTCAGTATTTTAAGTCTGATTGAATGTGCCTTACTTGCGTTTTCTGATATTTACAAAGAGTATGGGAACAAACCCTGGTTTCGGATAATACAAAATATCAAACTCATCTGGTTTTTCAGGGCCTGGAATATCCGGAAATTTTATATGATTATTTTCTCCAATCCGATTATGGACCGTCTCCGTAGAATGAGAATACTGGGAAAAATCCTGAGGGTGCTGCTCATACCAGTTCTCGGTATTCCTTCACTCGTCTGGTACGTTCTCCGGTCCTTAACCATCAGCATATTTCTGGAAAGCTTTTTCAGGTTTTTTTATGCCCTGTTACTCATGAAATTCGGTTATTACGCCCTGTATCTCTATGGAAAAGAGAATACCCAGATTAGTAAACGGATTAAGGATATTCCGAAGAAAAAGCTGGGAGAGCTGAATAAACAGATCCAGAAAATGATCCTCCCCTCGGAATGGGAAGAGAAAAGCAGCGTATTCCATAAAGCCATCGAGACATATCTCGATATACTGAAAACCTCGGGAATTCCGGAAGACACAAAAGCAAAGCAGGCGGATATATCGTTCTTAGCCCAGACAAAAAATGTATTAGGCCGTGTAACAACCTCGTTTCTCAGGGCATATAAAAAACACAACCCTCTTTCGAAAAAAAAAGAAAGTGACAAAGATAAAATTATAAAACTTTATTCGGAGATCAGCAGAGAATATGTTCCCGGGGCCGCCCTCCCCTTTGCATATCTGCGAATCAAGGAACTCATCGCGGCAGGATATATGACAAGTGTCCTGATTCTCCACAAAGTATTATCCACACCCGGTTCAAAACTCCTCCTGGATAAGATATCCGGAGACTTCGCCGTGACCCTTACATCTATCGCAAAAAGCGATATAGTGAAAACCGGAGCCAAAGGGGTAAAAGGCGCCTATAAATACTATAAAATATATAGAATCGGTTCCAGGGCCTTCAAGGTATTGCGGGGGATTGCATCACCCTATACACTCATCTGGACCTTCGGGTCTCCTGTCCTTTTTCAACAATTCCAGGATCTGTTAAAAGAATATACAGCTCACAGAATCGGGAGAATCATACTTTTTACCTGGGAATCACATATGTTAAAGAAAGAAAACAAGCTCCATCCCCTCTTGTGGTAATCCGGCTATTTCTCTTCCCATTCAGTATGAAAGATACCCGGTTTATCCGTTCTCTCATAGGTATGGGCCCCGAAAAAATCCCGCTGTGCCTGGGTAAGGTTCTGGGGAAGTCTTTTCCGTCTTAAGGCTGATAGATAATTAAGGGCGCTTGAATAGGCAAAGAGCGGAAGATTGCAGGACGTTCCCGCAAGGACGATTGATTTTAAATCAGCCTCATAGTTTTTCACTTTTTTGGAAAACTTCTTACTAAAGAGCAGATGTTCGATACCGGTCTCATTTGAATAGACATCCATAATCTCGTTTAAAAAACGGGCCCGGATTATGCATCCGCCCTTCCAGATTCGGGCAACTTCCGTTTTATTTATATTCCATCCTTTTAAGGCTGATATTGTACTGATAAGATCAAATCCTTGAGAATAAGAGATAACTTTTGCAGTATACAAGGCATTATGAAGCATAGTGATGACTCTGGATTTATCTTCCTTTATAGTATCAACCGGTTGTTCTCCCAACAGACTACTCCCGATTTCCCTGAATTCATTTCGAAATGACATACCTCGTGCAATGACTGCTGCTGAAATAGTCGGCACAGGAATGCCATATTCCAGGGACGTTGCTACCGTCCAGATACCTGTCCCCTTCTGTCCTGCTTTATCGACAATCACATCTAAAATAAATTTATTGTTTTCAGGATCTTTCTTCTTTAATATTTTATAGGTAATTTCGATAAGATACGAAGAAAGGATACCATTATTCCACTCTTCAAAGATTTCCGCCATTTCCTGATTCTTAAGTTTAAGTGAGTTTTTCATTATATCATAGGTTTCAGCAATAAGCTGCATATCACCATATTCAATCCCATTATGAACCATCTTTACAAAATGCCCCGCACCTCCCGGCCCGACATATGTCACACATTTTCCGCTATCGGAATCCGCCGCGATCTTTTCGAGTATTTCCGAAACATTATCATACCCTTCTTTTGTTCCCCCGGGCATAAGAGAAGGACCGAATCGCGCACCTTCTTCTCCCCCGGAGACCCCCACGCCAAGATAATGCAATCCTTTTGCTTTTAATGCCTCTGCTCTTCTTTCCGTATCGGTATAAAGGGAATTTCCCCCATCAATGATCACATCTCCCTTATCAAGGAGGGGCACAAGGGTATCAATAAACTGATCTACCGGCGGTCCCGCTTTTACCATTAATATTATTTTCCGCGGTGAACTCAAAGACTTTACAAATTCTTCAGGAGAATACGCAAATACAAATCTTTTATCGTGAGCTTTTTGCTCTTTAAAATTATCTGTCTTTTCCGGTGATCTGTTATGAACGGAAACCGAGTATCCCCTGCTCTCGATATTTAGTGCGAGATTTTCACCCATTACTGCAAGACCGATCAGACCAATATCTGTTTTCATTTTTTCCTCCTTTAATTGGAAAGCACCTGAATTTTGATAATTATTCTACCTTATAAGAAAAAATGAATCAACCGGAAACCGCTATTAATCTTTTGTACGGACAACACGAAAACCAAAGTAATCATCTTTACTTTTGGGTTGGGCATATCCGCGGATTGTTGATGTTATATAGTTGGAACCATTATACCAACTCCCTCCCCGTAGAACGCGTTTTTTACCAGCAGAAGGCCCGGCCGGATTTTTCAGGGGGCTTTTATTGTAGTAATCCCTGTCATAGTAATCCCAGCACCATTCCCACACATTTCCGCTCATATCATACACTCCGATCTCATTCGGACTTCTCGTGCCGACTCGTTGAGTTTCCCTCTCTGAGTTTTGATTAAACCAACCTATAATAAAAGGATCATTGTGACCGGCATAGATAAATCCTCTGCTTTTATCTCCGCCCCTGGCTGCATATTCCCATTCAGCCTCTGTCGGCAATCTGTACCCGGTCGCTTTAAAATTACACGTGACATTCATCTTGTTTATCGTGTAACAAGGAATTAATTTATGTTCCCTGCTTAACCAATTACAATATGCAACGGCATCGTACCAGGAGACATATATGACCGGATGTTTTTCTCTTCCCCATCCTTTATCCTTTGGAATTTTTTCTCCGGTTGCACGGCAAAATTTCTCGTAATCAGAAAAGGTAACTTCATATTTGCCAATAAAAAAATCACCTACAATAACTTCATGAACAGGCCATTCATCTTGCGCACCCTCACGGGTGCCCATCCTGAAGCTTCCTCCTTTTACATAGATCATATTGTCCGGTGTTTTCATCGTTGCATCTTCTATTTCTTCCTCCTCCTTATGGTTCTTTATTAGCAGAGATCCGGATGTCTGATCATTCAAGTGAGTATTTATGGCACTTTCCTTTAAAAAAAGAAGAAAACTGGCTCCTTCCTGATGTCCTGTCAGTTTGAGATTTCCAAATAATGGAGTTGTATTTCGTATTCCCAGGCGTATTTCTTCAAAAAGCATAAGCGGATCAATGTACGGAGAATTATTTTTTTCCAGAGCTTGTGTCAAATACAAAGTAAATTCAGATTTATCCGGGACAAGTTCCAATGCCCCGGAGGTAAGTACCTGACGGGAAGTTCGTTTATAGGCTTTACGAAAGTAGTCATTTGAAATAGCATCCGGTTTCCCCCGGTTTATTTCCAGTATATCCCCGGAAAAACAGGCATCCACAATAAGACAGATATGCATTGCTTTCATTTTTGATATATAACCCCTCACTTGAGTATTCGGCAGCCAGTTCCGCTGGGAAACATCATCTGTCCCTGCATCAAACGGTATCCAGAATCCGGAATTGGAATTTTTATCAAGATATCCGTGCCCGGCATAATAGATAAGAACCGAATCATGGATTGTTACTTTTTCCTGGAGTTCCAGGAAAAGCCTGGTAATATTTCGCTTTGTCACCTGCTGATCATAAACATCAATAACCTCATCAATATAATATCTCGATGTTATGACTTCCTTAAGCTGTTTTGCATCAACCACAGGATACTGAAGGTTCGGCCATTCCCTGTATTGATTCACTGCGATGAATACAAGCCATTGTTTTCCAATTATATTGTTTGAATCCAAATTTCGTAAAGTTTTTTCCAACCCTTCCTCGGAAGCGGGTAACCAGAGACTAAGAATACAAAGCTGAATAATTATCATTATTAATAGTTTTTGTTTCATCAATTATATCCTCCTCTGTTTTAAGCAAGGCATTCCCATCAACCTGATGTAAAAAGCCCGTTCCTCCCGGTCAAAAAAAAATAGCCCAATGTAAAGCACCGGGATACAGACGCAAAAAAAACCGAAGAGTAAAGTCTCTCCGGTTTTTTTTCATTACGTCTGTTATGTGATTAGTCAAGATTAAAATTAAATCCTGTATAAAAGCTTACACGGTGGTGACCTTCGCTTAAATCAGGAACAGCGATAATATTTACAGGAACATAAACACCTTGAAAACTAAAAGTCCATCCGGCAGCATAGACAACGGCGAACCCGTCAAACGACCACACAGGACCAAGCCCGAACTCCAGGCCAAGCTGAGATCTGTAGCCTAACAAGACAGCCACCGTAGGAATAGCTATGGACTGATCGATTCCTCCGACACTTAAGACTTCCTGAAAGACGAAATGGCTCTTTGTGGTTCCAAGGGGAATTCTCTGTTCAAGACTGAACCCGAACTGACTGTTAAAGGGTATATACTCTTCCTCGCCAAAGAAATTGAGCTCATGAATCTTTGCTGAGTAATCATCAGGTTCCATAAATACATAAGAAAATCCGACTCTCGGGCCGAATACCCATTGGATATTTTCCAGTGGTGACTCGGCAAAAAGAATAGTTGCTCCTGCCATAAAAATCATTACACATACACATACCTTACCTATATTGTTTTTCATAATTATCCTCCTCATTATTTATTGCATTTTTCCCGGTTTTCGTTATTACAGGATACTGCAATTTCATTTGTACTTTATGCAACGTTGTTGCATTGTACACTCTAAGTAATGCAAAGAGTGTGCCATGCAGATGAGGATTTAAGTAACTTATTATATTATAACAAGTTACGTTTCGGATTTTAACGCTTAATAGACAACAAAGAAAAATAACTCATTATGCAAAATGCATAACTATTTTAATAAATTCAAATTATTTCCTTATATTATAAGGAGATAGTTAAATTATGCAAAAAAAATATAATTATGCATTCTGCAGGTATCATTAAAATTTCTTTAATTCTTGTAATGAATAATAGTAGTATGTTACACTCATCTCGGCATGAAATTAAGAATACCCTGTATGACAATGTGGAAAATATAGGGCATATGTACATAAAAAAGGAGGCTCTTGTATGATAAAAAAATACCTCGCAAAATTCTATTCAGAAGGATTTCACCCCAATTTCTCTGAATACACAGCGTTGGCCTACGGCCCACAACCCAATACAAAAAACCTATATTTTTCTTGACACCTGGAAATTATCTATGAGTCAAGACATATATGAGGGCCAACGCTAAGTGTTACGGGCCGAAAATCTTGGAATAAAACCTGCGATTTTCGCCTATAGTAACACAGAACTGAGGATTCAGGAAAATACATCTTTACATATCGCGTTTGTAAATGGAAATCTTATGGGGAATAGTCGGGAAATAAAGAGCGGAATTTCCGCGCGAGTATATAAAAACGGTGTGTGGGGTTTTGCATCCCACCCTGAATTATCAAAAGAAGCTGCTACATCGTCCATAAAATCTGCCACAGATAATGCACTGTATCTTGATTCACGTGAAAAGAGGGGAAAATCCCCACTTCCTCATGTAAAAGGTACAATAGAAAAAGAGTTTTATACAAAAAAGAAGCGGTTGAACCAGATGGAACTTGTTACCTTTGTAAAAGAAGTTGATACGTATATACAAAAAAACCTAAAAAATCTTACGAGTAGAACTGTCAGTTTACGAACCATCGACATGGAGAAATCACTTATAACATCCACGGGAACAACTGCTTATACGATGATCCCCCGTTCAAACGTCATCGTAAGTCTTTCGACAGATAAAGATGGAGCTCCGGTGGAATTATTCGAAGTATTCGGAGGATTTGGACAATACGAGGATATTTTTGGCTCACCAGATGAGTTATTCCCTAAAATTGATGTCCTTTATGAACACTTAATGAAACTGCCCTTCACTTTAATGTAAAGCCAACAGGAAACGCCCGCGCATTCTCTTTTTCAGATGAACCAATAATTAGAATGCGGAATACGGCAATCCTCCCGGGTAAAGACAAAATAGATGATATGATTCAGAGTATAGATGATGGCTACTACCTCGTCAACCACAGCAACGGCCAGGCAGATTACACAGGAGAGTTTACCTTCGGGATTCCCCTCGGGTATGAAATTAAGCAAGGTAAGGTCGGTAGAGCAATTCTTGATACGACTATTTCCGGTATTGCCTTTGATGTGTTTAAATCAGTGACTATGATCTCAGATGAGATGACCTGGATGCAGGGAGGTTTTTGCGGTAAAAAGCAGATGATTCCTGTGGGAATGGGCGGCCCGGCAATTAAATGTAATGTAATGATTGGAGGAAAATAGGATGATGATTAAAAAGAAAGCTGAATTCGGCTTAAAAACACTTAAAAAAAAAGGAGCGGATAAAGCACATGTGATAATTTCCGGTGGAACCCCTAATCATAAAGGCGATTTTTCTACAGTTGCGAAAAACAGCTATTATATAGAAAATGGGAAAATCCAGTATCCGGTAAACGAAACAATGATTACGGGAAACATAGCAGATGTATTCATGAATATATTGGCGGTTTCAAAAGAACGGATAAATTTCGGATCGGGAATCTTTCCCTGGGTACTTGCCGGCGGAATCACTGTGTCCGGGAAGTAAAGGATCACCTGCTAAGTCCGTACATTGAACGGCGGTGGCTTTTTCCAAATCAAAATAATCCCACCTGGCACCTACAGCCGAACAGCTTCTCCTGTAAATATCTACTCACCATAAATATATTCCACAGAAATAATAAATGCGGCATCACCATCCCGCTCCCAGCCGAACAAATCATCTTCATCACCGAACATGGCAGTAGCCATAAAACCTATTGTAAATCCCTGATACATATTCCAGTTCATACCTGCAATGAGAATTCCGCTCACATCAACCGGGGAAATTATCGATCTCAATTGAAAACTCATTGTCTGATCCGGAGAATAAACAATCTCGGGGTAAATAAAAATGCCGTAGGGATTTATCGGTCCGGGAATCCCTTCTGCTTCGGTATCCCATTCCTTCCATTCACCAAAGGGGAACATTCCCAATTCAAGACGAAGATTGATACTCGCGTCACCATCAAGTCCGATCATATTATAAAAACCGCAGGAGACTGCAAAACTCTCTGCTATAGCATCTTCCGTAGTCACACCTTCCGGTTCCTCCTGAGGAATTGCAACAGAAGCAGCAGCGTACCAGTCGATGAGTAAACTCCCATGCAAAGCAACATAGGGTTTATGTAATTCCCCTGATCCTTCGTAGAGATAGCCGCTTTCAAAGGTGATACCAAGAGCTTTTGTTGCGATTTTTGCACCGGCAGATACTTCACTTATATCACGGAGCACAGGGAGTGTGAAACCGGGTATACTGGTTGTATCGAGTCGCGGAAATGGAAGGAATACGGTCTCGATATAGGAAAATCTTCCCAAAGGAATATAGGCCACTGTAAAGATATCCGTCTCGTCCCTTAAAACCGATTGTGAAATATCTACATCTAAGGACATCCCGCCAAAAATAACATCTCCTGCATTAAACATGAATCCTTCTCCCCAGGAAACCCGCGTCTTTCCCAGGGTTATCCTGAACCCGGGAAATCTTACTTTTACCCAGGCCCGGGGAACATCGACGATTGTTTGATCGCCGGTGACATTGCAGTCAAGCTGAAATTGGGCTTTCACATTTTTATTTCCTTCGGATTTTATATCCAGCCGGGTATTGAGAAGATTGATAAGTCCCAGGGACATCTCATCATCGGAAGGATCGAGCTGATCATCGATAATGTGAGAAAGGATGAGATAATCCGTCACGGTGACTGAGGTGATCATCTCTGCCCCGGCAAAGGGGGCAGAGATAAGTATCAGCATTATGAGAAAAAAAACCAAGTTTGGTTTTACCATGTGAGTTCCTCTAATGAGAATATGGCAGGATCAATTTTAATATCAATCTGCATAGACTTCAACTTAAAAACTGTTTTTGAGTTTGTTTTCATGGTATCTGTCATGATCATGTGGAATGGGATGCTTTTGCCGGATATAGTCCTGATTTCTTTCACTACCATATTCTTGATCAATGTGTAGGATCCCTCTTTATTTGAATAGGAATAAAGCTCACCTTTTCTATATGCAAACAATGCCTTATCCACCCATAAAATCTGCTGTGGATAAATTATATCTTTTGCTCCGGGTTTTCCGGTTAAAATAACCTTGTAACATTCCTGTCCATCAACCGTTTCCGTCCCGTCCAACTCTGCACTGTATTTGTCCAAAATGCTTTCTCCCCCGCGCAAGTCTTCGTAGGAAAAATCCGAACCCATGACCCGGTCTTTTAATGCATCGCCCTGGAGATGAATAATTTCCTCTGCATCGGGAAAGTAGAGATATATTTCATTTTCCAGGCGTAATATTTTCTGTCCCGCATCCTCGGGATTTGTAAACTCAAGCATCAAATCCCCATTCTTCGCTTCATAGCTTTTAAAAGTCGTTACCCGCGTACCGAGATTATCGGAAATCTCAAATCTCCCCTCGGAAATAGATGAAAGATTCTCATTCTCCTCGATTTTCTGTATAATTTCATTCGCGGTGATGGCTGATAACCCCTGGGTCATTATCAACCCAATACATATAATAAATAATATTCGTTTCATACTCTTTTTACCTCCTTAAGTTATAGAGCTCGTAATGCCTCGACCGGCTGTATTTTGGCCGCCCTTCGTGATGGGATAAATGATGCGAAGGAAGCAACAGCGGTTGAATAAACAAAAACAATGAAGGTTCTTCCCAAATCCCACTGCGGTCTTAAAAATCCGGATATTACCATATTAATTTCTCCCATGGCCTCTGTCCAGTCCATACCGTAAATACTTAAGGGGATGGTAATACCCGATCCGATAATCACCCCGACAAACGAAGCGATTGCTCCAATGATGAATGATTCCAAAAAGAACAGCTTTACGATCTGACCGCCTTTCATGCCCATGGCGGCAATTGTCCCGATCTCTCTCATCCTTTCGTAGATAACCATCATTGTTGTGGTAATGATTACAGTTGAACCTAATAGAAAAAAGAATAACCCCATGTAATAGCCGACAAAATCTATAATTGCGAGGTACATGGGATATATATCAATCGTTGACCAGGGACTCACTTCGATATTTGATATCTGCGCTTCCGCGATAGTATTCTGTATAACAGGAATTGTTTTATCAATATTTTGAATATTTTTTAGCAGAACGAGTATCTCTGACACCGAATCATCCATTTTAAGGAGCTTCTGAGCCGTATCGAGGGGGAGGAAAAACATATTATTATTATACATACCCACGGGAAGGCTGATGATTCCCTTAACGGTGAAGGTCATTCCGTTGATGCCTGAATATTTTGTTTTCGTTGATATGGTAAGTCTGTCTCCAATTGTCGCATTTAATTTTTTTGCAAGGCCTGATGTAAGAATTATCTCTCTTATATTTTCTCCGGTTCCGGGAAGTTCACCCCGGGCATCACGTTGAGTAATTTTCTCTTTGATATTAATAAAATCCTTATCCCGTTCAAAATCAATTCCCATACCCATCCCTAAAATCATTTTTCCGCTTCTCGGGCTTTCGGCGATGAGGTCCGGAAAAGCATCCTGTAAAAGAAGACGGTTAAAGAGTATTCTTTCTTCGTATGAAACCTTTCCATTGGTAAATTCTTTTGTTTCCTCTGAGAGTGAAATACCGGAAAAAAAGGGAAGATCGTATAATTCATACCGTGTTAAAACTTCATTTATTCCATACAAAAGATCTCCCAATACAACGGGATTGGCAGTGGCAGTTACTTCATCAGGGAGAGGAAGATCATATCCTCTTTCACCTAACCTCTCCTTTGCATACAAATACTTTTCTCGTAAAAAAGAAAAAACAGGATTGTCAGCAGTTTTAAAAGCGGTTAAAAATTTGTCCCGGTCCTTAATATCTTCAATAAAAAGCCTGGGGGAACCGTAAAATGCAGTGCCGAAGGAAATCCGGGGATTACTCGCTTTTATGGTGCCGATGTTGTCGAGCCGCGTGAGTATCTCTTTATAATGATCTACACTCAGATGCAGGGGATTCAGATTTTCATTTGCAGTATATTCATTATGTCTTATTCTTATATGACCGGTAAGAAACTTATAGACATTATCCTCCATATCTTTCCCGATACCGCTGTATAGGCTTAATAATATCGTTATAATCATTGCCGCGATTGCAATTGCAGTACCTGACAACAAGCTTCTTCTTTTATTCCGTAACACATTTCTGAAAGCTATTCTATATAACTTCATAGTTTCCCTCCTTATTTACTGATACCTCAGACATTCGGTGACTTCCATTTCAATTGCCTTTGACGATGGAATAAACGAGGCACCCATTGCAAAAAGGATACTCGCGAAAAATGCTCCGATCATTGTCGGGGGGTTCCATGTCGATCTGAAAATATTTATCATCCTGTATCCGAACTCAATATCCCCTAACATACTTGTAAAATCTATTCCAATAAAATATGTATATGAATTTATCAAAGCACCTAACGCCAGTCCGAGAACTGCTCCCACAAAACCGATTCCTGCTGCTTCGAACAAGAAGGTAATCCTGATACTCACATCCTTCATACCCATGGCGCGCATCATTCCTATCTCTTTTATGCGTTCAAAAACCGCCATCATCATGGTATTTATAATCCCCACTGCGGCGATCACAAAAACCAGAAAGAGCATAACACCGATAACATCTCTCTTTGATTCCATTATTTCACCGCCCCCGAATAAATCGATATAACTTTGTGCCACAAGATTGGGATAGTCCGGTGTAATCAGCTTTGTCACCCTTGCTACTTGTTTGTCAACATTTTTCCAGCTGGGAAAACTCATGGGAATATCGGTGACTCCACCTTCCATCTTCAAAACATCATTGACCACATCGAGGGGGAGAATGACACTTGCTTTATTTATATAAGGATTTTCCGTGTTTATAATGCCAACAATTGTAAGAGTGAGGGTGGTAATGCTGCCTCCTCTTGTTCTTGTCCTGATTTCTACGGTATTACCGACCTCCAGGCCCATGTCGTCTGCAAGCCATGCTCCGATCACTATTTCCCGCTTCCCCGCCTCTATAAAGCCGGATTTTTCAGTGAGGAGTTTCTTGTCATTCAGGCTGAATACTTCACTGTTTGTTTCAGGATCAATTCCAAAGGCTCTTATCTGTTTTGAACTCGATTTATAAAACAGCTCTCCTCCGAACAAAACCCGTTTTGTCGCGGGGATGCCGTTTTGTTTTAACAGCGCGAGAATCTTATCCGGATTTTTGATGGTGTATTTTAACGGTAAATAATCTTTTTCTTCCAGATACTTTGCATCCATAATCTGTACGACACCGGTCTCATACCGAATTAAATTCTCATTAGAATCTTCTTCAAATCCTATCATAAAAGCATCTACCCAGATGTAAATAGCAATACCAACAGCGATTGCAATACAGGTAATGAACGTTCTCTTCTTGTACCGGAAAAGATTCTTTACCCCGAGCATCAGATTGAAGCCCCTCATATGGCTTTTATTCAGGATAAGTTCCTGGATGAAGATATGCCATAAAACAGTGACTATCCAGAAATAGAAAACTTTAAAAATCCAAATAATCGGACGGAATAAAATAAATGGTTTTCTCTTTTTCTCAGCCATACCTTACCTCCTTTTATCACTGGTAATTTCACCATCATGAAGAAGGACAAGACGCTTTGCCAGATCCATCACCATTTTATCATGGGTAGAAAAAATAAAAGTTGTGTTATGTTTCCGGTTCAATTCCTGCATTAACTTCAGGATTTCACTCCCTGTGGTAGAATCGAGGTTTGCCGTGGGTTCATCGGCAAGCACGATCTGCGGTTCTTTAATAAGGGCACGGGCAATGGCAACCCGCTGCTGCTGTCCGCCGGATAATTCCCTGGGGAAACGGTGTTCCATGGTCTCGAGGCCCACTTCCGCGAGAAGTTTCATAGTTCGTTCTTTAAGCTCTTTACCATCGACATTTAACAGAGAGAGGGCGAAAGAGACATTCTCAAATGCAGTAAGAACAGGGATGAGATTAAAAGTCTGAAACACAAAACCAAGGTTCTCCCGCCGGAAAAGTGCGAGTTCATCCTTGTTCTTTTTTGATACAGCAACATCATTAATATAAATTTCGCCGGTTGTGGATACATCCAGACACCCGATAAGATTAAGAAGAGTTGTTTTGCCGGATCCCGAGGGCCCGGCGATGGAAAGAAACTCACCTTCTCCTATTTCCAGACTTACTCCGCGCAGGGCGTTCACATCCAAAGTCCCGACGTGATATTTTTTCGTGACGTTATCTACTTTTATCATAAATTTCCTCCTTGCTTTCTATGCCACCTCTTATTTGGCTGCATTTGGTCTTTAACAAAGCTGATATTTCCTTTCGTTAAAGGTTATTCAGGTTTTTTCTGATTATCCGGAGATAATTTCTTTTCCTGAATTTCATGTATCTTGTCTTTATTTAAAGCAAGAGCCCCAAGGGTCGCTCCCAGGGACATTGATTCCAGAGCAGTAGAGGGAAGAAGCATGATAGAACCTTGCTTCTTGAGCCCCTCATAAATCATATTCATTGCACGAAGATGAAGTGCCGTGGGATTATTCACATACCGTTTTGAGGCTTCCTCAAACTTCTCCGCAACCTCCACTTCCGCAGATCCGAGAATAACCCTGGATTGACGCTCACGTTCTGCCTGTGCCCGTTTTGACATGGCATCTTCAAGTTCTTTTGGAATAATTATGTCTGTTATTTCAATCGATAGAATTGTAATACCCCAGGAGTTTGTCTTTGCATCAAGGACCTCCTGGATCTCTTTTCCTATATGTTCCCGTTCAGCGAGAAGTTCCGCAAGTTCGTGTTTCCCGATTCCATCCCTCAGAGCGGTCTGGGCGGATAGAACAACAGCTTCCATAAAATTTTCAACTTCCAATACTGATTTTGTCGCGTCCCAGATCATCCAGAAACAGAGGGCATCCACATGTACGGGGACAGTGTCAATGGTGAGGGTCTTTTCTGCGCTGAAATCCGTTACCCGGATACGTGTATCCACGAATTCAGTAATCCTGTCTATAATAGGAAATAAAACAAAAAGACCGGGTCCCCTTGCTTTTCTGAATTTACCGAACCGTAAGATCACCACTTTGTCCCAGTGTTGAACAAGTTGAAATGCCGGTGAGATAAGCAAACCACCTGCAAGAAATCCGAAGAGGGGATAAAAATTACCCCCGATCTTTACATACATCCCGATCCAGGCAAGAATGATAAACTGGATCACTGTGATCCACATGGGAAAAACGGTAAGAATTCCCCCTGCGACAATTGTCCCGATGACAACCCCGGCGATCAATTCCGGATCCATGGATTCCTGGGTAATTATCTGAACAGCGATTCCAACTCCCAGAAATAAACCAAGAACCAGATATGAAAATGCATTATAACTAAAGTCCTTTGGTATTTTAAGCTTAGGGAGATTTTTAATACGATCGTATTTATTTTTTAATATTTCTATCATTTCTCCAGGCCTCCTTTTTCATTATCATTATTTATTTCATTTAAATAAGTACTAATTTCACTAAAAGTGAAACCATACGATGCTGCCTTGGATATAAAGGTTCTGGTAAGTTCGGCGAGAATTCTCTCTCTCTCGATTTCCGTGAGTTCTATTTTCTTATCACTTATGAATGTACCGCTTCCCTGCTGGCTTAATAATATACCCCTTATTTCCAATTCACTGTATGCCCGTGCCACAGTGTTGGGATTTATCTGGAGTTCTACGGCAAGTCCACGGACCGTGGGAAGCTGGTCCCCGCAGACAAGTCTTCCGTCTGCAATCGCCATTTCTATCTGTAAGATTATTTGTTTATAAAAAGGAAATCCACTCTTCGGGTCGAGTGAAAAGGTTAAAATTTTTTTACTTTCCTTATCCATCGTATTTCTCTCTCTAAATGTACCAATGTTCTAGTACAATAATAATTTAGTACAACAATACATTTTTGTCAAGACCTAAAATAAAATTATTTTTTTTTATTTATACAGTTCAACTACATTTATATATTTTCTTTCTCACATTATTGCATAATACCTTTCACTTTACTAAAATTATTAATGGATTAGTGTAAAATGCAAATAGGATTTTTTCCCGTACTTATTATGGCTTTCATTTCAGCGTATCTATCAGGACGCTACCTGATCGTTTTTTTTTTAAAAAAGGTTCAGATTGTAAATCTGCACTTTTCGATTTTATGCTTCGCCATTGCCTGTTATGATTTATTCGCTTTTCTCATGTACAATGCGCAAACCCCGGATTCCAGTTTATTATGGCAGCGATTACAATTAGTATCGGGTCTTTTCGCGGCACCGGTAATAGCCCTGTTTATATTCAGCCTTTTGAAAAAACACATGAGCCTCATTCTAAAAACATTAATCCTCTCCTACGGAATAGCATTTCTGTTCACTTTATTAGCCCCGGCACACTGGATATATAACCTGAAAGATGATGTCCTTAAAACCATCTCATTTTTTAACATATCGATTACCTATTTTGAAGCTTCGATACAACCCATCACTTTTGGTATTTTTTCACTCTTTATTCTCGGTATTATCTATGCTTTTTCCATACTTCTAAGGTCTTTAAAGAACAATAAAGAGGTTTTACCCATTGTCATAGGCTTTTCATTTTTTTTTCTCTCATGCCTTGTAGATTTTTCAATTACCTTCGGCTTTTTCAAATTTATATATATCACCGAGTATTCATTTTTAAGTATTATTCTTTTCATGGATTATTCGCTCATGAGACAATTGGCAATTTTCTATAAAGAACAGGAAGTTGTACAGGAGAAACTTGAAAGGCAGGTAGAAAAGAGGACAAAGGAAATACAGCAACTATTAGGAAAACTCAAAGAACAGAATAAACGTCTTACAGGACTTGTTGAAAAAGACAGCCTTACAGACTTATATAATCATGCCGCGTTTTATAAACATCTTAATGCCTTTATGAATGCATCACAGCGGCATCAATTCCCACTCAGTATAATAATTATCGATATTGACGATTTCAAAGCCATAAATGATAATTACGGCCACCGTTTTGGCGACTCAGTCATAAAAAGCATCGCTATGGTTCTCAAAAAAGCATCACGTCAATATGATGAAAAAGCCCGGAATAAACCGGAAATTACCCTGGATAATCCGGAAATAGAGAGTTTACGTGATTATGATATTATATCCCGCTATGGCGGTGATGAGTTTACAATACTCTTGCTTTATTGCGGTGAGAAAGAAGCATCCGCGGTTTCACAGCGGTTGAAGAAAATGATCGGGGATCTCCGGTTTCCCGAATTCCCAGGGGTAACTATAGCCTGCAGCATGGGTGTCGTGTATCTCAATCCGGGAAACCCATGTACCAATGGAGAGGAACTTTTCAAAATCGCGGACAAAGCACTGTATCAGGCAAAAAAGAATGGCAAGAATAATTTTGTTATCACTCCATTTAAACCGATTGAAAAACTACAATTGTAACAGTCGCTAAAACCTGAAATACAACCCGGTCACGGCAAAGACAGCTAATCCCGCACAAGTGATAATGAAGCTGATATAATTTCCTTTTTTATCCGGGGTCTGAAAAAAGAGATGAATACGGGCAGGTAGATAAAAGAGGATGATTAATAAAGCGGTGACGACAATGACTATCGGATATGTCCATAAGGGAAATGCAGACTCCGACCGTAATTTCTCCAGCTGAAAGTAAACGAAGCTTAACATATATGTATTCATAAGAAAAATCGCAGAATAGGAAATAATCCGGAATAAAAAGTTTACAATAACAGGCAATTTCTTAGGACTTTTATTTTTTGTTTTAGAGATAACTCCGAACAAAACCGGGTATCCGAAGACAAAAATAAAAGCCGCCGGAATAGCAATAAAAATAGGCGGCATATCTTTAAAAAAATTAGCAACAAAACTAAAGAGGGCAAACCCGCCAAGAGCAAGTCCGAAAAAATAAACAGAAATAATGCTGATAATCTGGTATTTATTTCCGAAAATATCGATTCCTCGCAGATATTCCTGGTCATGGGACTTAAGAAAAATACCCACACAAAATAAAAGAAAAACCCAGAAATAGGTATGAATCCAGAGAGGATCCCAGTTCGCCGCTAATTTATCAAATAAAAATAACTCAACGAGAAGAGTAAGAATATCAAAAACCAGATAGAAAAGATGATCTGCGAGGTTTCCTTGTAATGGATTCCGAGGCGCTGCTTCCCCTTGTTTCATCTTGTTACTCCTTTTACACTCTTTAAATACATTTTAAGCTATAAAAAAAGCCTAATCATTTTATACCGGGGAGTCAAGAAAATTATAAACAGAAAAATCCCGGGGGATCATATTCTGAACATAAAAACAATTCCGGACTTTGACTTTGTATGAATATTCTGTTATATTTTTTCCAATACTTACACCTAGAAACGATACGAAGAAAGATGATAACAATTGTCGCATTATTAGGGAATATCGGACATGAATATGCCCGTACCCGTCACAATCTCCCATGGATGCTCATTGACTTCCTTTCTTTTTCCTCTCACCTCGTATGGAAGGAAAAATTTAAAGGACAATATGCCCGGCATTCTGTTGCCGGGAGGATCATTTATATAATTAAACCCCATACCTTTATGAATAGATGCGGAGAGAGCATCCGGGCGGCGCTGCACTTTTTTAAGACAACACCGGAAGAGCTTCTTGTGATTCATGATGATTCTGAACTTGATTTTGCCCAGATTGATTTTAAGATTAATGGGGGCCTGGCCGGTCATAACGGACTAAAAAGCCTTGTGTCATCACTGGGGACAAAGGATTTTAAGCGGATGCGTCTTGGAATTTCACACCCCTCCCATGGAAGTCTCTCATCCTATGTCCTGGGATCATTTTCTCCCGATGAGTCTGCAATTCTCCCAAGGTATCTGGAATCCGGGGCAGAAGCCCTGGAATACTGCCTGGAACAGGGATTCCCATCAGCCTTGAAAAAATATCAGAAAAAGAAGTTGATTGATTGAATATACAATCCCGGTCTTATATAATTGAAGACGATGTTGCACCTGAACAGAGAGACATGAAATGCAAACGATAAGTGAAAACCAATGAAACCATTATATAAATCGATTTTTATTATTTCCGATATCGAGGGAAGTTCCGGGTGTTGGAACAGAAAAGCCTCGGCATTTAAGACGAAAGAATGGGCAGATGCCTGCGTCGATATGTCCCTGGATGTCAATTCCCTCGTCACTGCACTTTTCGAAGCAGGTGTCGAAGATATCCGTATCAAGGATTTTCACCGGACCGGGTACAACCTGATTCCTGAACTTATCGATAAAAGAGCAGAACTTATTTTGGGGTACAAGGCAACACCAATTCCCGGAGTCGGGGATCCGGGTCATGCAACAGGGTTGATGATGATCGGTATGCATGCATCTTCCGGCCGGGGAGGATTTATCAGCCATACTCTTACCTCGCGGATTAAGAATCTCGAATGTAATGGCAGATTATTGTCCGAAGCGGAATTAGTTTCCATGGTCCTGGCCCCATATGGCATAAGCCCTCTCTTTTTTTCCGGGTGTCCTGTTGCCTGTGAAGAAGCCCGGGGTGTCATTCCTCATATCCTTACCTATCCGATTGACAAATCCATTCATCCTGATAATTTTTCTAAAGAAATCTGGAGGCAGGGTTTACAAAAATCTGCTCTCCAAAGTATCGAAAATAACAGAGCAGTCCCTTTTTTCAGGGGAGGTCCCTTCCGGGCTGTTATGACCATGAGAGACGGTCCACGGGAAGCAGAGAATCTTGCAAAAAAATGGCATCTTCCCTGTGAGGAGGATAAGGTGATGATTGAATCCCCGACTCCGGATTCCCTTTTTAATACACTTTTAAAAGTGACCTATCTTACACCGGTAATCGAAAAAATATTATCACCAGGTCTTTCTTTGTTTCATCTTTACGGGAAAGCAGGGCAGAGATGGGTTTATTCCCGGCTAAAAAAAGAGGGAAAAACACTTTTTAACAGATGAACATAATCTTAAAAATGGTATTTTTTCACAAAACTGAGGAGGCGAAGCCAGCGTCATGAATTATAGAATAGAGAAAGCTATCAGTCTTTTTACTCAGGGGTTTAATTGTTCTCAGGCAATTTTTGCAGCCTATGCCCCATACTATGGAATAGAAGAAAAAATTGCACTTAAAATAGCCACGGGGTTCGGGGCCGGAATGGGATTTTTGCAAAATACCTGTGGTGCGGTAACCGGGGCTTTTATGCTTTTTGGTCTTGTAGAGGGGAAATGGAAGGTTGATGATAATGCGGCAAAAGATAAAACCTATTCCCTCATCCGGGGCTTTGAACAGAAATTTTCCGAAATCAACAAATCAATTAATTGCCGCACCCTTTTAGATTGTGATTTATCAACTCAGGAAGGTCGTTTACATGCACGTGAATCAGGAATTTTTGAAACAAAATGCAAAAAATATATTCGTGACGCTGCAACCATTATTGAATCAATGCTGCAAATCCCAAAGGAGTAATCCCGGAGAAACAATCCTGTACGTGAAATCCTGCTTTTTTAGAAAAGCTGTTCCCTTGAAATTAATGAGTCCTGATATTAATCAGGCCTGATTAACATCAGGATTATTCAGAGAGATATTCTTTCAGATGATTAAAAGCCTCTTCCCGCTGCTCTATTTTCGTTTTTCTTATGGCTTTTCTTAAAACAATATCCCATTGCTTTTCCGGTTGAGAAATCCGTAATTCTTCGAGAAGCTCAAGAATCTCTTCATTATCAAGATTATATATCTTTTTATCATCATGAAAGAAAAGAGAAGAAAGTTTGTTTATAAACTCTCCGACAGACATTGTATCTCTATTTTCTACTCTTCTTTGCAGTAATTCTTCTTTTTTACGGCTTCTTCTTATTTCTCTGTCTCTTCTTTGTATATCTGTGCTTTTCATAGCTCCCACCACATAAAGATAATTTGATTTTAATATGTAAGCTGAATCAATCGCAAACATAATAATGCAAGCAATTATTTCAGTTCATCCCCTATAAAAAATTGCCCTTTCTCTTCGCATTATGAGGTTTCATAACTCCTGATAATACGAGGCAATAACAGAACATTAAATTTGATAATCTACTCAACTGTTTTGAGTTTTTTATTTACGGTTATTTCATACATCAATGTAGTTTCATATTGTACCGGAAACGTTAAAACTCACTACCAGTGGAAATAATACCTATTTAGTCAATTGGTATCATAGCGATAATATACTCATTTATGACTGGATGAGACTATATCATAAAAAAAAAAAAAAAAAAAAA
>JAFGRV010000177.1 GCA_016934975.1 Spirochaetales bacterium
ATTATACCATACCTGGAAATACAGCCGGGAGTCATAACCATCTTTGGTAATAATAAGCAAATCTTTATAGGAATCCTTATCCATATCCACGATTTTCATCTCAGTAGTATACGCCTCTTTAAAAATCACATCTTTATCCGGTTGATATGTCCCGCCTTTGTTTAAAAGAATAGTCAGGGCTTCCCCGTCTCCAAAATCGGGGGCTACCCGCCCCAGACTCGCAAGCTCATTGAGCCCGTCATTATTTAAATCACACGCAAAAACCATTTGCGAATCCGGCAATATTGGATAATCCTTTCCTTTTATGAATTTACCGGATCCATTATTGATCATCATCGAAAGAGCAGATCCGGTGCCCGCGAGTATATCCTTATCTCCATCAGCCTCGAAATCCCAAAGGGATGAGTGCGAGGCATAGATATCGTCGTAATAAACAGGATCCGCGAATGTGCCGTCTCCATTATTAAAAAGAAGGATGATATCGGATTGTGATGTCAGTATATCCGGATACAAATCGCCATTTAAATCTTCACATAGTAATGTATATTGATATAAATCCGCCGGATAGATTGCGGGCGCCGCGAATTGTCCATTTCCCTGATTAAGAAAAACATACACACCTTCCGGGGTGTCATAGGGTATGGTGACAATCACATCATTTCGTCCATCCCGGTTTACATCGGCTGTGTCCAGAGAACCTCTCACATCGTATCCGGGAATAACCGTGTCCAATACAAATGTCGCGTCGCCATTATTAAGGTAGATGGAAATAGTCTCATTACCCCAGTCGGTAATAACCAGATCCGTATCGCCGTCACCGTCCATATCGGAGGCATCCAATTTCATAATTACCCCGATCTGATCTGTTACGAGGTTGATGCTGAAATCGTCATTTCCATTATTCAGGATGACATAAACATTATTAGCAGAAATTATAGACAGCCCCGCAACCGCGTCAATTCGGTTATCGTTGTTAAAATCAGCATATGCCATCGTTCGAATCAAATCATTTGAAGATCCGGAAGATCCCTGAAAATAATGTTTTTTTCCTTCTCTAAAGGATATCACAGGCTCAATATCACTGCAACCGGGGCTTTTTTCTGAAAGGGATATGATAACATCCTTTACAATCGGCCCGAACTGAGATTGAACGGTCATGGTCAACGCGCCATTTTCGATCTGGTAATGATATGGGGTCTCATCTCTCCACACCCCATTCACACAGCGGTCCGGGGGCAGATTGATATTAAAATGTGCTGTCGTGGTTTTTTCATAGGTATTTAAATATTTTCCCGTACCATTGGCATAAAAGAAAATATTTTCATTTTCCCGTTGCAGCAGATTATGAATATAATCCAGACGGAAAGTACATCCATTTTCGGGAAACGGGCCGAACCATTCAATCATGGGAATCGTCGGAAATTCCGGCACAACTGTGGGATACTCATTACCGGACCAGGTCCATTCTATCCGGACATCATCCTGCCATAATTTTATATCATGGGCATCCGGCGGAACAGGAAAAAGCATGGTCGATATGGAAGACGGTGGAATAGAAATAAAAACAAATTCCCCGCTGAATAGAGCCTCCAATCCAGTCTCTGTTTCCCGGATTGTTATCTTCATGTCTTCCAGCGGCATATTGGCCGGAAGGGGCAGAGGAATCGGATTGGACCAGAGAACCAAAGATCCAAATAAAAGGATAAAAAAAGTTAAAAAAAATTGTTTTATTGTCATAAATATACCTCCCCAAAAAAATATAATATAAGATTTTATGTTACACAGTTGAGTCATTCATAGTATATGCATTATAACATATAGTGTCGTCCAAATGGACCCATGTGGACGTTTTTTTTGAATATATAAAGGTTCCCCGGGACCCATCTGTGCTGGTTTGCTCCGGGCAATCCGTGTCCCGGCAGCCTCCTGTGTTACTATAGGCGAAAATCGCAGGTTTTATTCCAGGATTTTCAGCCTGTAACACTTAGCGTTGGCCCGCATCCATGTCTTGACTCATAGATAATTTCCAGGTATCAGGAAAAATATAGGTTTTATATATTGGGTTGTGGGCCGTAGGCCAACGCTGTGAACACTCGGGCAGTTGTATCTGCGGTAAATTATAAAATGAGGAATTGCTGCCCACCGCTTCGTAATATTGACAAAGTATCTCTTTGGAATTACTATAAAAGTGATTTTCAACAGGGCTGAGATACAATTGTCGCACGAAAAAGGTAAATCCCGGCAAGCTTGAAATACAATTGTCGTACTGAACAAGGTGTGTCTCAACAGAGTTGAGATACAATTGTCGTAGTAAGGTTCCGGCTGCTTTTCCGTACGACCAAAAATGATTACTATTTAAGGAGAATGTGATGAGGAATAAAGTATTTCCTATTATTTTATTAGTATTTATTATCATTGCTGTATTATGCAGCTGCATGGGTCCTGCAAAAAGCCCCGGCATTCATTTCGAGTCGGATATATATGATTACGGTATTATCGAAGAAGGGAAATCCGTACATCATACGTTTGAGTTTACGAATAACGGCACGGCGACTCTTATTATAAAAGAAGTCCACCCCACCTGTGGCTGCACTGTCGCAGGCGATTATGACAAGAAAGTGGAACCCGGGCAAAAGGGGAAGATCCCCATTACATTAAATACATCAGGCTTCGAAGGGTACCTGGCAAAGACAGTAAAAGTAAAAACAAATATTCCGGATAAAATAGACTACTTTATACTAACCCTCACGGGAACTGTAAAAGTATCAATCGATGTGAAACCACGGAAACTTGAATTCGGGAATATTGAGCGCGACAGAACATCCCCGCTGGAAGGAACGATATCCATAGTCAATCGATTACCGGACCCTTTCAAGATCACCGATGTTATAAATATCACTAATGATGTTCCGGTGCCAAATGTCACCGTATCGAACGAAAACGTCGAAACAAAAATCGAGACCTACAAAGATGGTTTCGTGTACTCTCTTATAATAACCGTAAAACCGCCCTTTAAGCACGGTCAGGTTATGGGAATCATTCGCGTCAAAACCGACAGCACGATAATACCCGAAATCAATACACAATTCTCGTATTCCATGGAACCCCTGGTAAAGGTTTTTCCCAATCCCCTCTTCGTAAGCAAGGATCAAATTAAAAATGGAGAAGAGCAGTTTCTAAATATCCTTTGCGAACCGGGTTACGACATGCAGGTTGTCGATCTTTCCGTGAATTTCGAAGAAGTGAAAGTGAGTCTGGAAGAAGGAGAAAAAGGAAGGAAGTATACAATCGTACTGAAGTTCCCAAAGAATTTTAAATTCGATCCGAATAATACACTTGTTGTCAAATTTAAAGCGCAGAACGTTCCGGATGAACCAATATTCGGAATCCCGGTTTTACTCATGTAGAAATTGATACTACCGGATTTCGACGCAGGAGATACTCCACCGTCATTCTCATAAAGAATTTGCACTCTGTGCAAAAATATGATAGTATAAAGCGTCATCGTTAACGTAGCGATATGTTAAAATTCAGGAACAGGAACCAACTCCCGGACAAGGCGGAGATGTTAACAGTGACGGAAGAGTTGATATTGTCGATGCACTTCTATCGGCCCAATTCTATGTGGGCCTGAATCCCGCCGACTTCGACCAGTCAAAGGCAGATGTCAATTGTGACGGCTCTGTTGACATTGTCGACGCCTTACTCATTGCCCAATATTATGTGGGTTTGATAACAGATTTTTGTGAATAAAGGTGGTAAGAATGACAAAGAAAAGAATAATTTCAGGTTTAGTGCTGATTTTTTTACTATTTATACCTGTATTGATTTCAGCACAAACTACTCGCTACATATTCACAACCTTTAAAGGTGATGCGGCTGCAGACCAGAAACTATGGGTTTACACGTCAACAGATGGTACTCATTTTTACCATTTATATAACGGGTATGGCGGACCGACCGGAACTGTCCGTGACCCCAGTATCATAAAACAGACTGATGGTTACTACTATGTTGCCCATACAGTTTATTCATGGACAACAGAATCAAGTTATTTCGCAATTGCCAGAAGCTCCGATTTAACGAATTGGAGTCACCATGTGTCAATTGATTCCGGGATTTCAAACGTCAGAAATGTCTGGGCTCCTGAGTTTTATGTCGAAGGAAATACAGTCAGAATTATCGTGAGCATGCGTTCACAGACAAGTCAATTCAGGCCTTATATATTTACAGCAACAAATACCAGTTTAACCTCATGGAGCGGCCCGGTTGATATGGGAATCGGCGAAAATCACATTGATACGTTTTTAGTTAAATCCGGAAGCACCTATCATGCTTTCCTTAAAGACGAGAGTTCAAAGTATATCGAACACTGCACCTCATCCGGTATTACCGGTCCATGGAATTGGGTTGGTACAGGTAACTGGGCAGGTTGGGGAACGGGCTATGAAGGACCCTGTCTTTTCCAATTGGATAACGGAACCTGGCGCATGTATTTGGATAACTACTCCAGTGGTTCCGGTCTTTTTGCGACGAGCAGCCCGGATTTGAGTTCCTGGTCCGGTTTATCCGGTATAAGTGTTGATACATCCGGTGTCGTCCGGCATGGGACTGTATTAAAAGAAAACACCGGCCCCACTCCTGAACCGACAGTCATACCCCCGGAAGCATATCCCATAGTGTATTCTGTGAGTAGTGAGCCCGAGACCTCACATCCGGCATCCAATATTCTTGACGGAGACCTGGATGCTGAATCCAGATGGTCTGCTCAAATCTATCCTCAATGGGTAATTATCGACTATGGCCGGACACGGCAGTTCTCGCGCTTCGACCTGTACACTTATGAAGCACGCTCATATCAGTATCGTATCGAGGTGTCGAACAACCCGGATTCAGAGTATTTTGTTGTTGTTGACAGAAGCAGCAATACTGAAACGATACAACCTTTTACCGATACCTTTGGAACCGTATCAGGACGTTATGTGAGAATTACCGTTTCCGGTGCGTCAGGGTATACCGGCAACTGGATCAGCCTGATCGAACTTGATGCTCCCGGGGAAACAACTGAAACACCTGCCCCGACTCCGGAGGGAACCCCGGGTGATGTGAACAATGACAGTACTATTGACATAGTTGACGCCCTGTTGATTGCTCAATTTTATGTTGGACTGAATCCGGCCAGCTTCGATCAGTCAAAGGCAGATGTCAATTGCGATAGTGGTATAGATATCGTGGACGCTCTATTGATTGCCCAGTATTATGTAGGGCTTATTTTCGGCTTTTGCTAAATTGTGGGTAGAGCGGCGTGAACCGTGACAAATAATAGAAGGAGATGCAAATAATGAAAAAAGAAAGGTTTTTTACAAATATATCAGAAAGAAAAAGTATCTGTATTATACAGATGATAATCATCTTGTTTATCTGTGCTTTGAACGGCTATACAGATAATCCGATTGTGAACTATGTGTATACAGCAGACCCAGCCGGATTTGTAGCCAATAACAGGTTGTATGTCATTTGTTCCCATGACCTGAATGATCAGACAGGTTATGATATGCATGATTATTATCTGTTTTCATCGGCTGATTTAATAAACTGGCAGGATCATGGGATTGTATTCGATGCCCGTAGAGATACCTCCTGGGCATGGCTGGCATATGCCCCGGATATGGTATACCGGGATGGGAAATATTACCTCTATTTCCCGAATGGCGCTGATTCCATTGGTGTTGTTACCGGGGATTCACCGGAAGGTCCTTTTACCGATCCCCTTGGTACATCTTTAGTCAACAAAAACATGCCTCACTGTGATGTTCAGTGGTGTTTTGATCCCGGGGTTTTTGTTGATGATGATGGACAGGCATATCTCTATTTTGGCGGCGGCGGACCCGGAACTGCCAGGGTAATAAGGCTGAACAATGACATGATCAGTGTCAGTGGTGAGGCGGTCACCATTGATGCACCGAAATTTTTTGAAGCTTCATATATGCATAAACGGAACGGGATCTATTATTTCTCCTATTCCTCCGATTTCTCGGAAGGTGCTGCCACGATTGAATATATGACGAGTGACAATCCAATGACCGGCTTCGAGTATCAAGGTACTATTTTAGCCAATCCCTGGGATAACCTGGGTAACAATAATCATCATTCCATTGTTGAATATGATGGACAATGGTACATCTTCTACCATAACCGGGCAGTTTCCGATGCCGTATATCAACGTTCTGTTTGTATAGACTACTTATATTACAACAGTGACGGAACCATCCGGCCGGTAAATGCAACACAAGAGGGTGTTAATCCCGGTGTTACATCCAATCCGTCACCGGCTCCGACCCCGATCCCCACAGGCTGTGAGGATGCCCCTGAATGGAAATCAACTACACCCTATGAATCAGAGGGTATAGTAGTCAAGTATAATGGTAATTTATATGAAAATAAATGGTATTCTTTAGGCGACAATCCGGAGGAGAATTCCGGTGAATATGACGTATGGATATTCATAGAATCCTGTGATCCCCAAAACACAACGACTCCCACTACCGAACCAACAACGACACCGGTGAATACACCGGCTCCGACTGCAACACTTGCACCAAACATTACCTTGGGGGATGTCAACGCCGATGGTGTCATCGATATTGTTGATGCATTATTGATCGCCCAGTATTATGTGGATTTGAATCCGGCAATTTTTAATCCTGATGCCGCAGACACTAATTGTGACGATTTTATAGATATTGTGGACGCACTTCTTGCAGCCCAGTATTACGTTGGGTTAATTAACAATTTCTGCTGAATCGGACACATTAACAGATAAATACAAAATATCAAATCTATAGTCCCCTGTCTTAAATTTGTCATTTTCATTTAATGTATAAATTTTCTTAATTTACTATCAGAAGAAAGCTATCCCTTAATAACATTGCTTAATGTCATCAGAAACATACAATCAGTTCATCTAATGTACGCTTGGGTACGTGATGAACATCATCTGCATCACGGTAATAGGTGACTTTGCCCCCCGGTTCTGCGTCTTCAAGGACCACTTTCTCTATTGGCGTACCCAAGGCAACTACCAGGAGAATATCATACTGCACAGGGATTGCCAGGGTTTCACGGAGTTTATCACGTTTAATCGATGCGATCATGCAGCCGCCAAGTCCCTGTTCTACTGCACCCATCAGTATAGATTGTGCTGCAATGCCATGATTTACACCAAAATCTTTGGCCAATGTCGTATCACCGAGGATGATGATATAACCGGCAGGACGTTCCCCGGCAGCCGGACCATCCCAGTTTTTAAGAGAAGCGGCCCAGACCAAATGAGGGAAAATTTTATTATTTTTTTCAGGATCACATAAGATCATGAATTTGAGTGGCTGATGATTACTACCTGTAGCTGAAAAACGGGCCAACTCGACCAGATTGCGCATTATTTTTACCGGAATAGTTTTTGATTCATCAAATCTTCGATAACTGCGGTTTTTTATGATCAGATCTTTTACAGACATACATCCCTCCCCGATCATTTTGTTTAGGTGTTTTATTATACGATTCACCAGTTTTTAGTCAAGGAAGTAGCAGTAATAAATCATCTTTTTTGTAATATCATTGTCTTCATTCTCCAAATAATATATGAAGATATAGACACCTCCACGGGAGATGATTTTCTTTTGATAATAAAGTCACGCTATAATTGGAAAATAGTCTTTTATCAGATTTACCCTGGAAACCAGCTATGAGATCAGTCTCGTCTGTTACCAGACTGATGCTGAAATCATCATTCCCATTATTCAGGATGAGATAGATATTTTCAGTAGGAGAGGTCTGTAGTACCGCAATTGCATCTATCCGGTTATCGTTGTTAAAATCAGCAGACACCAGAGAGCGAATCATATTACTTGAAGTTGCGGAAGATTCCTGAAAATAATATTTTTTCCATCTCGAAAAGATATGACAGGTTCAATATCACTGCAATCGGGGCCTTTGTCGGTAAGAGATATAATAACATCCTTTGCTATCGGTCCAAATTGAGATTGAACAGTCATAGTCAATGAGCCATTTTTAATCTGGTAGTGATATGGTGTCTCATCCCTCCTCAGGAAACGGGCCAAACCATTCCATCATGGGAATAGCCGGAAATTCCGGTACCACCGTGGGATATTCTCTATCGGACCAAGTCCATTCTATTTGAACATTATCCTGCCATAATTTTATGTTACACAATTGAGTCTTACATAGTATATTCATTATAAGCATTATTTCATAAAGTGTCGTCCAAATAAACCCGTGTGGACGTTTTTTTGAATTTAAAAAGAGTTTCTGCTTCGCTTAAACAAGAAAATCACCTGTTATATTAAAATATCACTTACCCCACATCTTCCTCTGTTTGATTTTTCTCTTTAATACTACCTGTTATTTGTACTGCCACCTTTTTTCCTACCAGCCCGGGTTTACAATAATATTTTTTCTGATTCCCTATTTTAAGGAGAAGAGGATCCGATGATTTTACCTCCGGCAGACGGATAACATCTCCTGCTTGTAAATTTAACACGTCACGGACTTTAATATCGAGATTTCCAATTTCAGCCGAGAGAGTGACCTTTACCTTGTCCAGGTTTTTTTTCATAATCAGCAGATTCTCGGTACTTGCCCCGCTCCTTATGGAAGAGTGCATATATTGTGTTGTTAATTTAGTATGAATGGATTCAATAGTAATGTAGGGAATACAAAAGTTCATCATTCCCTCCATATCCCCGATTCTTGTTTCCAGGGTTATAAGAGCCACCATTTCATTGGCAGGAATCATTTGGGCAAACTGTGGATTGGTTTCAATATGGACTAAACGCGGCCGTACATCTATAACAGAACTCCATGCTTCCCGTATATTCCCCAGGATCCGCACAATCTTACCTTCTATAACCGCTTTTTCAATATCAGTTAATTCCCTTGCCTGTTTTGCATTTTCCCCCTGGCCGCCGAATAATTTGTCTATAATGGTAAAAGTTACCGATGGATCAATTTCAAGAAGAATTGACCCATTTAACGGGTCCATATTAATAATGCAAAGGGTTGTAGGATTGGGAATTGAACGCAAGAATTCTTCATACGTCAGTTGATCTACTGATGCAACATGGAGGTTCACAAGACTACTCACGGCAGCAGACAATGAGGTGCTTGTTGACCGGGCAAATGCTTCATGGATAAAGGATAAAGTTCTCATCTGTTCTTTAGAAAATTTATCAGGGCGTTTAAAATCATAAATTTTTACTTTTTTCTGATCTGACTGAACAATTGCATCCTGAATATCTTTATCCCCGTTTGTCATTACATTAAGAAGTTGATCCATTTCATTCTGTGATAATACTTCTGTCATTTTTCTCTCCTTCCCATAATACGCCTATAAAAATTTATCAATACCCCTTTATTAAAAGATAATATAATTTATTTCCTTTTTCTAACACTATTTTGTTATGTCCGTTTTTTTTCTCCTGCCACCCACTGCCGGTTGCGTGTTATTCAATATTATAGAGAGATAATAATACTACAAACCCGCACTGCTCATAAAAAGATTTGCAAGAGGCTAAATATACCGATATTTTATCATAAAAGCAGTGCAAAGACAAGGATCATATCTCTTATCAGTTTTAGCAGGTCATTGCCGTTTAAAATTTTAATTGACTCATAGACCTGGTCATGATAAACTTATTCATATAATTATACTATTTATTATAGAAAGAAAATGAAGTAGGAAATTTTTAAGCTCAAAATATAATCCATAACTTAAAGTAGGAGAATAAAAATGAGAAATAGAGAGTTAAAGACAAAAACATTCTGTATTGCTTTCATCATGCTATTATTCTGTATAGTGCAAGCTTACTCAGTATGCGGCGATGTAAATACAAATGGTACTATTGATATTGTCGATGCACTTCTTGTCTCCCAGTATTACGTGGGATTAAATCCGGCGGGTTTCGATTCCTCCCAGGCGGATGTGAATGGTGACGGCGCTTTAGATATTATTGATGCACTTCTTATCGCACAATACTACGTAGGCTTGATCACTTCCCTGCCGGGTTGCAGCAGCGGAACACCGGCTCCCACGGGGGGTCCCGGGAATACATTGGATCCCAATCGTACCCAGGCGCCCTATCCCTCGGTCGATCCTTCTTCCTGCGGCGGGTGGGTGCTATTAGACAACGTATGCACTGCCCGGTACTGCACCGACGACTTATCTTCCCAGGACTGCGGCGGTTGCGGTGGAAACACAGGGGCCTTGTGCCATGTAGTGAGTTCAAAGGCTGCTGTCTCCGGTTCATGGCCGGTGGTCACATCAGTGAGTAATAATGAGCCATGGCATTACTCCCGTTCGACGAACTTCGGGATTACCTTAGCCGGTGCGTGCCAGTTCGGAATATATAATGTATGCTCATCGGCAATCAAACAAGGGGACAAATATTATCAACCTGAATGTCAGGTCTTTTGCTCAACCTACCCGGACCTCTGCGCCGAACCCCCCGGGAATACCTTCCGCGGGAATTGGGCGGCACCCCAGGGCAACTACTACACCCAGTTCTGGCCGACCCTTGTCGGGGATTGGGACAACTATCTAAGCTGCGGGGAGTGTTTCGAAGTGGCGCGCACTAAAAAGGACGGCACCGATTATCAAGCCGGGGAGTCCGGTTATACCCCCCCAATCACCCTGGTAATCAATGACTCCTGTCCTTGTGCACCTAATGCAAAATGGTGCTGCGGTGCGGGACGTAATCATTGCTATGAAGTTGAAGATTTCACATACGGTTGTCCTATGCCCGGAGGAGACCTTCCCCCCGACCGCGATCCCAGTCCGGAAGAGAGCATCCACCTTGATCTTGGCGGTATCGCCATGACCCGTTTACAGTCAGGCAATGCCGATGGAAATATAGTAGACGGCGTAGTTCCCATTAAATACCGGCGCGTCCCATGCCCTGCAGTGGGTAACATACATATTCAGATGTTCAAAGGCGCTTCGGAATATTGGTTTGGACTTTCTGTTGTCAACGTCACCGGTCTCGGATCCGTCACCATCGTGGAAGCACTGGATGCATCCGGTGAGTGGCTGGCATTGGTTCGTGATCAAAACTATACCAGTTCACGGCCGCAGGAGCGGTCCGGTACATGGGTTGTTCCCCAGGGAGCCGGGCCTTTTGAACTCCCCGTTTCCGTGCGTTTTACAAATGCAGCGGGCACCACCCTTGTGGCTGATGATGTCATTACATCCTGGACGCCGCCAAGCTCGAGTCTGGTGAATATGTACTTTATCGACACGGGAGTGCAATTTTAAGGGCGTGTGAATTGCTTCCCCCTGTCAACTCCGGCCCCCGGGTAACCGGAACAGATTCACCGGGAAGTAAGGAAGAATAAGAATAGAAACGACGGCCCTCCGGACACTGTCATACAGTGTCAGGGGGGTTTTTTATTGCATAAGATTGATTTTATTTCTTTTCCGGTAGGAGTTGTGTGATACGCAGGTATTCTAGTGTTTAAGCAGCAATTCAATTTTCTTCTTTAAATAAGAATAATTAGATATGAAATATCCGTCTCTGACGATCCCATCTTTGTCAATGAGGATATAAATGGGAAACGTGCTGATACCATAATCATCCATCCACTCACTTCTGGTTATGTTCACAGGCCATGTAAGTTTTCTTTTTTTATAATAATGATCTTTTAGATATTTATATTCCTGGAGTTCGGAAATATTTTGATAGGATTCATAACTTCCTGTGTATTGTGTCACTCCGACAATCTTGAAATTACTACTATTAATTTGTTCTTCTAATGCAAACAGGAAGGGTAAATATAAATTACAGGGCTCACAGTTCCATGTAAAAAAATTCAGAAGGATAACGTTTCCTTGTAATGCCGAGAGATCAACAGGCTGTTTTGTCCCAATATAAAACTGATATTCTATTGATTTCGCCTGTTGACCTAAAATCTTTAATCTATTCTCCAAAAGCTCGAGTTGTTTTCCGGAATAATCATCGGTCAATTCTTTTTTTGCGTCATTAATAATTTTATACCCTTCGGAGGTATTACCGAGTTTGTATTCGATAAAAGACCGCAATCCGGCTAAGCGTAAAACCGGTATAGTATTCCTTTGAATGCCCTCGGAAATAAGCTGTTGTAAAAGATCATTACCCTTTTTATTATATTCTTCCGCTTTCTCCGGATTTTCCAATTCGGAAAATCCTAATGCAAGGGCATAGTAGCATTCCAACTGCTCATTATATGAAAATATCGAGAGATCCACATATTTTTCTATTTCCTCCGGTTCCAGAAGATATGCATTTGGAAAATATACTTTAAGCAGCCGTTTATCCATTTTGGTTTCGGGAAATCGATTAAAAATAATTTTGAGAATATCAACGATCTTCTGCTCGTTATGAGTAATTTCCGCAATTTTTACAAGAGTTCTTAAATCATTGATAGATGTAAGACTCTGGGCATCTGCTTTATTCAGATAGTGAATGGCTTTCTTTGTTCTTTTAAGGAGTATATCATAATATCTATCATGCTCTTTCAGGAATTCCTTCCCTTTTTTATCCTTTAAAGAAGCTTTTATTTCCGAAGCTTGGATTTTCATCGTTTCAAGCTCTTTGAGTTGATCCTCTAAAGAGGTATATTTATCCGGGGAACACGCAAGAACTGCCGACAATAATAAAAACAGAAAACTTATTCTTTTTACCATTTTCAGATGATAGTAAAAGTTATAAATTCTTGCAAGTCATTTTCACAGGAAAATCATAAAAACATCCCCGCACTCACTGCATTATTCCGGCTGCCGGCACAGTCCGATAAAGCCGGTTCAGCCATCACAAATCAGAAAAATCGGAATAAAGGGGTAAAATTATCGGAATACACAAGATTCCTCCCGGATTTAAATTTACAAAAATTTTCTTTGACTCACATACATTTTCATGGTATACTTTTTTATAATGTTATGCTCTTAATTCACATATTTTTGTTTAAAATAAGAATATATGGAATAATAGCAAAACGCAGGTACACATATATTATAATACAATTGGAAATCAACGAAGTTGATATACACAATTATATTAATACAATTGGATATCGATGAAGTCGATATATTCTGATAGATAAAAAATTTTCATGAGAGTAACAATATAATAGAAACTATTATTCAGTCTGCGGGCGTAGCCCGTGTATTGTATAAAATCGTATATATTTATTAAAGAAAGGAAAAAAATAATGAAAAAGAGAAATTTAAAGGGGAAAATAGAATTTATGATTTTCATTCTGCTTGTATTCTGCATAG
>JAFGRV010000178.1 GCA_016934975.1 Spirochaetales bacterium
GAAAAAAAAGCTATACACTTCTTCCGCAGCCAGGCCGGTGCGACAATTGTGAACCCGGTATTCAGGCTGATAAGTTCTGCAAAAAGCCGGCTGGAGGATTCAAAGGTGATCCTGAATCGGTGTGCGGCACCCCGGGAATAACAATGCTCGCCGGCAGGAGGTATGATATCCCGGTCAAACTCCACCTCGGCCTCGTAGGGCAGGCGAAAATTGAAGCGGATTTCTTCATCATACTTCCGGGGATTAAACCACCGGGGATAGTCAAAAAAGTTTTTCAGCGTTTTTACGGAAAAAATTCTGTCGAGACGAAAACACCGTTCCGCACCGCGGAATTCACACCAGGCAGCGAGGTAATGTCGTTGCTGTTTTCGAAAAATAAGCAGGGGATGCACGACTCTGGTGCTGCGCTCCTGCCCGGAACTGAGGTAATGGATTTCCACTTTTTGATGTGTTTCCAAAGCCTGACGTATCTGGCGTATAACAGACATGAGTTTGCTATCAACCTTGTACACCGGCAGGGTGACGGATTCTTTTGTTCCGGTACGGCCGCTTAAACGCTGGAAAAGTTCGGCGAGCTGGCCGGCCAGTTCGCCGCCGGATGTGCTATATTCCCGGGCCAGAAACGAGAGAGCCTTCTTTTCCTCGCTGCCGATCATAATCCCGGGGAGGCTAAAAAGTTCATCCGTATAATAGTAGCCATTACGCCCGGTATCAAACGCTACAGGGGCGCCCAGGGAGTAGCGAAGGTATTCTACATCCCGCGAAGCCTGGCGTTTGGAAATGCAGAATTCCCGGGCAATATCCGTACAGTTGGGAAATCGCCGGCTGCGGATTTGGGAGTCGATCCACTGGACCCGGTGCAGGTTGCTCATGGCTGTATTATGATTCAGGAAATTGAATTTGTCAAAGTGCAGAGGGTATTAATCATCTATCCCCCGTATCTTTGACGATTCTTTTGCTTTTTTATCCTTTTTTAACTACTATTATTATAGTGTTGCCGTAATAGTGAAAGAAATGACTAAAAAGACATTACGATTCGGTATATTCATGAACCTTCTTGAGGGCCGGTTTCAATCCAGGATCTGGATGGGATTGAATAATTTTTGTTCCGGGAAAAATATCGATCTTATTATTTTTAACGGGAAATTATTACAATCGTTTTTTAAACGTGATAATCAAAATAATATAATTTACGATTTTATAAATAATAATATTGTTGATGGTCTTGTCATCCCTTCATTTTTATTTCTATTTAGAGAATCCATGGAAAATCTTTTGAAATTTATGAGGAAATTCAAGGATATACCGGTCGTCAGTCTCGGAACCAGCATAAAGGATACGATTAATATTTTAGTCGACCATGAATCCGGGATGCGCAGCATATGCGAGCATATCATAGTTCATCATTCGCTAAAAAACATTTTATACCTGTCCGGACCGCGGGAACATCCTGATTCGCTTGTAAGGCTGAAGGTATTTAAAAAAGTTCTTGATGAGAATACTATACGATTAAACCCCGGGTTAATACGATACGGAGATTTTACTTCTCAATCAGGGGAGCTGATTGTACGGGACCTGATAAATAAGAAAATTAAATTTGACGGGATAATAGCCGCTAATGATGAAATGGCGATCGGCGCATATGTCGTGCTGCAGGAAAATAAAATTATGGTACCCAAAGACATTATTATTACGGGTTTCGATGATATTGATGAAATGAATCATTTATTGCCTCCTTTTACAACGGTAAGACAACCGTTATATGAGATGGGCGAAAAAGCCGGGGAATTATTATTGAAAAAATTAAATAACGAAAAAATACCCGAGGAAGTAAAACTAAAAACTGAGATGGTTGTCAGGGAATCTTGCGGCTGCCTTGATCTTTCCTTTAAAAAAAGCGATAAAAAAAATATTTATATAAATAAGGATAAAAAAATACATCAATCTTTTTTTAAGGAAAAAGAGAATATTATTCCTCTTTTACGAAAGGTATTCATATCTGATAATAATTTTAATGGCAGCGATAGTGAATTATTAAATGATTTTTATGACTTACTTATCAGGGATATTTTCAGCGATAATAACTCCGATTTATTTGTAAAGTATGTTAATAATCTCTTAATCCGGAAGACTATCGCCGGACAATTAAATATTAATGATTGGAAACAGTCCATGGAAATTATGAAGGATTTTATCTATAAAAACCTCTATCTGGAATCTAAAGCTTTATCACAGGCAGATGAAATCTTTTACAAACTCGATTTGATTTTATTACGATTTATACAACGAATAGAATCGCACAAAAATTTTAACGTAAATCGAAGTATATGGGAATTAAGGCAGATTATACAAAACATCCGTTCAGCTTCGAGATACTCCGAACTGAGGGATATTCTTGTCGATAATATAAAAATTATGGGAATAAAATTGATTTATCTCTTTTTATATGAAAATTTTTTTGAGAATTATAGAACTCCGGATTTTACAATTCCAAATAAAGCCGAGTCGTTTGTTACATACAAAGATGGGGAAGAAGTTGCTATAGAAAAAAAATATATAGATACGCGGAAGCTCATACCCGATGAGGTCTTTTCTGTAAATAAACAGACGACCTTGGTTGTCTTTCCTTTACGTTCGGAATTCGTACATTTTGGTTATGTCATTTATGAGATAAGTAAGCTGGAAAATTTTTTTTACGAAGCTTTGACTGAACAGATTTCTTCTTCACTCTATAACATTTATCAGTTGGAAAGGAGAAAACAAGCAGAGGATAAATTAAGGAATACATTGGTAGAATTACAGGAATTAAATAACCAATTACATAATCTTTCGGTGAGGGATTCTCTCACGGGATTATATAACAGGCGCGGACTCGACTTAATCGGGGGAGAGAGGTTTGATAATATAAATGATGAACTCTTCGCTGTTTTTTTCGGGGATTTAGACGGTTTGAAAATAATAAACGATACCTATGGACATAATGAAGGGGATTATGCGATAAAAACAATGGCCCACATATTATTAAATTCTTTTAAATCCGCCGATGTGATAGGCAGATTCGGGGGTGATGAGTTCGTTGTGATTATCGATCATGTTCAAAGCGAACATGATCTAATTTCCATAACCGCGAGAATACATAAAAATATCGAAAAGTTTAATAAAAACTCCGGCAAACCGTATAACCTGTCAATCAGTTTCGGCCATTCTATTTTTGAGAAAGATACGTATTCGTCATTTCCGGATATGATAAAACAAGCTGATAATGCATTATATTCGATAAAAAAGAAAAAAAAGCCGTATTATGTCATTATAAAATCCTAGGTTTTATCCGTTTATTTTCTACTTTTTAAACCTGTTGGAAAATTTATTGTAAAGGGTGTTCATCCCGATTAAAAGCAGACCCACACCGATACATACCACTGCTTTTGTGAGGATATTGCTCGAAGCGAGATCATAAAACACGAGACGTATCATGCAGATACCAAGCCCCGCTAATGACGCATACCTGAAGTGATTTTCCTTAAGAATAATACTGATAACAAAAATCAGAAAGCATTCCGCGCTCAGTAACAGTGTAAGGATTGATTCATCAAACAACCGGATAAGAAAGAGCGCGATGGAAAAGAAATAAGGATAGAATATCCAGAGATTTTTCCGCGGTTCTAAAATATGAATCAATCTTTTATTCCCCGGGAGGGTCAAGGGTTTGGGAAAAGTAATCGTCGCCATAGCGCCTTTTTTATAGAAAAAAAGAATATATCCGAATTGAAACATTATGGCAATGAGAGAGAGAAACCAGGTTTGATGAAAGAAACGAAGCAAAGGGCTCACCATGGGACTGGTAAGAAATGCCATGTGAATAATCGATGCCCAGTAAAGGAGAAGGGAGTAAAAGCGAAACCGTGAAAGGTGTTGTTTTGAGATCGTCCCGATGAATAAAGCAGCAGCGCTCCCGAGAATCCAGACAATGGGGAGGTAGGTATTTTCTATTTCAACAGCAATGGTAAGAATCATAAAAAGTATAATTAATTCGGGGAACAGGGGGTGGAGATACGTAAAACTTTTTCTTTCCTTCCGGATCGCCGGTTTTTTAAAAAATGCCCAGTACAGGAAGATAATAATAGCAAAAAGTTCTATAAGCACCCGGGCTTTGACTATCAGGATATAGTGGGATGACTGAAGATGTACAAGAATGTGTCGTATGAGAAATGCCCCTATAAAGAGATAGCCCAGATTGAGTACATGGGCATCCGGGGAGCCTTTTTGCGGGAGGGCGTCCCCGTAAAGGTGAGTCATGAGGCGGCTTAATTCCAGGAATACCACCGAAAGGATCAGCCATGCGACACCCGGGAGAAGGGGTGAAATGGGATCAAAGATCACATAGGTAACGAAAAAGAGATGGGCGGCACCTAAATAGATTCCCGGCCATTTTATATGTTTTTCCGGGGATGTAACACGGGTAAACCAAATACAGCAGGCATCTATAATAAAGAGTGGAAGGACATAGAGAAGTTTTTCATACCATACTGTTGTTGATGTAAAAAACGGGTCCTGCCACATGGTCGTATGGATGATCAGGATGGTAAAAAGCAGACTGATGCCAAGACCGTTTGATTGTATTTTTTCTCTGGTAAAAATGATAATCCCCAGTGGAATAAGGAGAAGGTACTCCGCATCAATATAAGGAGCAAAGGGAAGCCGCCCTCGGAGAGTAAAGTAGAGGGGGATAAAAAAGAACCCTAAGAGAGCACCGCAGAGAATCATTTGGGCATTGCACCACTTTTTATCCGATTCGGCGATTTTGTTGTTCAGTATTCTTTTGTTCACTATATAGCCGGCGGTTATGTGATATAAAAAGGTCACAAGAATACAGAGTGAAAAGAGAAGGGTGTTCGGGACATAGTTGCCCGATGTGTGGTCCTGACTGTTTATAAAACTGAATATAATCAGGAGTAACGCAAAGAAATAGAAATAGAAATTTCCGATCGTGTAAAGAATGTATTCCTCTTCGATAAGTACGATAATGAGAAAAACCATTGTTTCAATAAAAAGGATACTGATGATAGGATAAGAGGGTATATTCCATTCGACGAGGGTAACCACGGCAATGACTGCAATGACTTGAGCCATGAGAATATCGGTATTAAAGAGCCAGCGGATTTTCAATGACCGCGCCCGGTGGGCAAAAATAAAACAGAGGAGAGCCGCTGCTCCGAGGGGAATACTTATCCAGTATACACGGGGAGAATAGGTAAATATTCCGATTCCGAAATATATCCAGGTGAGAATATGTGTCAGAAAGGGTTTTAGATCAAATCCGGGATGTTTATACAGTTTTCTGTAATGGACGAATAAAGAAATAATACTTATACCGGAAATGGAGATAATACCTATGATTTTCATCTCCGTACTGAGTACCCCCAGGGTAAAGTAATAGAAGAGGAAATACGCGCAATAGAGGGTGGTGGAGAGGAGGAGATGAAACTCCCATTTTTCCCGGAGGGTTAAGAGGATCCCTGAAAAGGTAATGACCGTGGCAATAATAAAAATAACCTGATTTTGGGGGGCTATTGCAAGGGCGGTGAGAGACAACAGGAGATGCACCGAGGCGATTACCTCCTTTTTCCCCACAATCGCGAGCAAGATATTCGCCCCGATCCCAAGGCAGAGAATCGTAAGCCCCTGGAGAGGATTATCTATCCATCTGAGCCCGGGTATCCCCCCGGCACCGGCACATGCCAGGAGAAAGAGTGCTGCCGACATACTCCGGAGCCATAGACTCAGTTTTAACCATTTCTTTCGTGTGCGGAGAATGAAATAAAGAATAAGGAGAATAACGGAAATAAGAACGATCATAAAAAAACAGTACATTTCTGAGAGATTCAGGGCAGTAAATACCCCTAAAAAAGCGATCCCGATAACTGTTATGACTGCCCCGATAATCCCGGTCCAGTTTTCCATGAATTGTGTCTCAAATTTTTTCATGATTCCTGTCGATTGCTTTTTTTTAAGAGTTTCAGCAGGAATAATCTGTTCCGTTTCTTTCGTCCTATCCTGCTCATGCTCCTTATCCCCTATTGATGTTTTCTTTCCCGGGGCCTCCTTCTCTTTTTCAGGGACTTCCTTTGTCCGGGGTTGTTTATTTGTTGTTGCTGCATATATCCTTGTTATCTCCGGCTGAACACTCTCCTCCCTCTTTTTAAGGGAATCAAAGGATCGTATCTGCTGCTGTAAAGAAGCTACTTTATTTTCCAGCTTTTTGACCCGTGAATAAGCGATGAAACCGGACAAGGCACCGCCAAGGACAAAGAGGATTAACAGGATAAGAAGACCTATTAAACTTTCCATCTGAATAGCTTTAAGTATAATGAGTCCGGAAAATATTTGTCAAGAAATACCAGGAAAACTTTTAATCGAATCATTTTTTTCTGTTTAAGGGAGGTAATACACTACTATTCTTTTGCTTTTTTACATTTTTTTGACTACTATTAGTAAAGAACATCCAAAAACCACCATTTTTAAACCATATGAAAGTGTATGGATGTTCTCTTACTATATATTCATTATAGCAGCATGAACTATGATTAAAGATAGACTTAAATTCGGTATATTTATGAATTTTCTGGAAGGGAGATTTCAATCCGGAATTTGGATGGGGTTGAATAATTTTTGTACCAGGAATAACATCAACCTTATTATCTTTAA
>JAFGRV010000179.1 GCA_016934975.1 Spirochaetales bacterium
AATTGCAGCCGGATTGAGCTGAAATCGAGATTTTCATCATTTTTAATATCTTCAGATGCATCTAAATAACCGCAAAAAACAAGATTGATAACATCCCCGGCCTTTTCCTGGGAATAAATAAAAGAACACATACAACAGAAAAGTACCGGGATAAAAATATTTTTTTTATTTATAAACAAAATTTTCTCCTTATTTTATATGCCAAACATCATTATTCGTCCATGATCGTAAGCATCAATGTATAGTATTGTAGAATATAACCCATTTGAATGATAAAGAAAATAAGTTGATAAGAAAGTGGTATAAAAAGTGGAATATTTTCGATGCAGTCGAATTCCAATTATAGTGATTAAATGGGGTAATTATTCCTTGTAGTATAAGAAGATAGAATGCTCCAAAATTCTCCGGGGAAAATTCCCGGTGAGTACTTAATAAAAATATAGTATTGGATTTTTGCGGGAAGCTGAGTATTGATTTAATTCCGGAATTTTAATACATTTACTACTGATCATTTCTTTAAGAATGATTTTTTTTGGAAATGGAAAAATAAGATGAGTAAGATACTATTCATCCTTAATGATTCTGTAAAATTTATATAATTAGTAGTTTTTTTACATTCTTCTTATTAAAGTACTGTTTTCAGGAATCGGAGATTGTATTATAGGTGAGGAAAAAGAAAAATTACCTTATATAATGGCAGAGTGTACCGAAATAATAAAGAGAGAAAAGGACTGATGTGAAACCGAGAAAAGTATCCTTTAAACGAGAAACGAAAGAGACAAATATTCTCATAGAGATCGGGATTGATGAATCAGGTTTGTCGGAAATCAATTCCGGTGTTCCTTTTTTGGATCATCTCTTTACCGGAATGGCTTTTCATGGGGGATTTCGACTCAAGGTACAGGGTACGGGAGATCTGGAGATTGATGCCCACCATCTTGTGGAAGATACGGGAATAGTTCTGGGAGAAGCCTTTCATAAGATTGTAACGGAATATGGTGCGGTCGATCGATTCGCACATATGGTCATCCCTATGGATGATGCACTCTCCGAGGTAACAATCGATGTTTGCGGAAGACCATACCTCTCCTATAATGTCTCTTTTCCCCAGGGATTGGTCGGTTCCTTTGACATTTCTTTACTGAAAGAGTTTTTTTCAGGGTTTGTCGCCCGGGCAAAAATCAACCTTCATATTCATGTCCGGTATGGTGAAAACAGCCATCATATGGCCGAATCCTTGTTTAAGGCATTCGGGAAAGCCTTAAAACAGGCATATGCAAAAAAAGATGATATTAATGATGGAATGTCAACGAAAGGAACGATTTCATTATAAGGATATATTCCTGTTTATCAAAAATTGTCGAGTAATATTTTTTACATTAAATTGATAGAAATATTTTACTTGCAATATTTTTTTAATCTCATATGATTATTAGTAGAGGAAATTGTATTTATAAGGGTGTTGTATTACAATATAAAGAGAGCATAGCTTTAAGTAGTGAAGCATAATAAAGATAAGGATTATGGGATCAAAAGATAGTCATAAGGAAGTATTGGACCTGATGCCAACGGATGGATTCATTAAGGTATCCGGGATACAACCGAAGGAATTAAAAAAAGAAGATAAGGTCATCCTCATCAGAAAAGGAAACGAGTTATTTAATAATGGTAAATATGACTTTGCAAAGAAGATTTTTATAACAACAGGCTACACAGACGGATTAATACGCCTGGGTAATTATTATTACAAGAATAATGAGCCATTGGAAGCATTAAGAATGTTTTGGCTTGCCCCATATAAAAAAGGAATAGACGGGCTTTTACATAAATTTGTTCACATTATAGGTTCGTGGCTGAATGAAGATAAGCAAGAGGAATAGAAAGGAATAATTGCATATGAGTGATAATGAACAACAAACCACAGAAATACAGAATTTAATCGCAGAATTATCCAAACTGGGATATTTCTACCTGAAAGATGAGCGGCTGGATGAAGCCGAGGAAAAATTTCAAAAAATATTATCCTATGATTCTCAAAATACCTATGCATTGGTCGGCCTTGGTGATGTAGCGCGGAAGAAGAATAATTTTAAGGACGCAGTCGAATATTATAAGAGCTGTCTGGAACACCATGATGAAAATAATTATGCCCTTTTTGGTCTTGCAGATAGTTATAAGGCCTTGAAGATGTACGGTGAAGCTATTGAAATATGGGAAAAGTATCTTGTGAATGATGAGAAAAATGTTACCGTTCTCACAAGAATCGCGGATGCTTATAAAAAGGTGAAGAATTATGAGAAATCCCACGATGTATACCTCCGTGCTTTGGAAATTGAACCGGATAATCTTTATGCCCTCATCGGCCTCGGGTATCTGAATTTTGACTTTAAGAATTTTAAAGAAGCCCTGGGCTATTGGGAAAAAGCACTATCACAGCAGCAGGATTCCGATATTGATAACATAAAAATACTCACTGCACTAGGTAATTGTCATAGAAAACTAAAAACCTTTCATGAGGGATTGAAATATTTCAGGATGGCCCTGGAGATCGAAGCAGATAACTTTTATGCACTTTTCGGTATGGCAGACTGTTTCAGGGGGATAAAAGACCATAAAAAATCTTTGGAATACTGGGAAAAGATTCTTGAGTTTGATTCGAATAATAAGGTTATTCTTACCCGTGCAGGGGATTCCTGCAGGAATCTTAATAATTATGAAAAAGCCCAGGAATACTATAATAGCGCCCTTAATGTCGGTTTTGACACATATGCGGTTTTAGGACTCGCAATGATTAATAAAATTCAGGGTAATTTTAATGAAGCGATCACCTCATTGCTGAAGCTGATTAAAAATGATCCCGATAATCCCCGGCTTTATCTTGAGGCCGCCGAGTGCTATACCCTGATAAAAAAGAAGGAACAGGCTATTCAAATTCTCACTGAATATACCCAGCGGGGAAACCGCAACATCTATATATCAGAGATGCTCATTAAATTAAAAAAAGATAAATAAGATTTGTGAAAAAATCACTATGAGTAAAATACCCCTTGCAGCGCTGCTTCCTCATGAAATAACAAAAGCATTAAATCTTGCCCAGGAGTTCCGTGGAAAGCAGATATTTAAGTGGATTCAGAAAGGGACTATCGATTGGAATGAAATGACCGATCTTCCCGGATCCTTAAAACCGGAGTTCGCATCGAAGGCAGATCCCCGAACCTCGGTGATGGAATCCCTTACCGGGGAAAAAGATATTTCCTATAAAATACGGATAAAACTATTTGACGGACTTTATATTGAATCGGTTCTTCTTGTGGATGACCAGGAAAGAAAAACCGCGTGCCTTTCATCTCAGGTAGGCTGTTCAATGGGATGTGTTTTCTGTAAAACAGGAACCATGGGGTGCATACGAAACCTCGGGGCTCATGAAATTGTAGAACAATTTCATATTCTTGTCTCCCGATTTGGTGAGATTTCTCATATTGTGTTTATGGGTATGGGTGAACCCTTGCTCAACCTTGACGAGGTACGAAAAGCGATAGCTGTTTTTCATCATCCCCTGGGGAAAAATATAAGTTTAAGAAAAATGACGATCTCGACCTGCGGCATAATCCGTGGGATAAAAGACCTCGCCCTCCATGGTCCGCACCCCCGGCTCGCCGTTTCTTTGATAACTGCGGATGAAGAAACACGAAAAAGGCTGATGCCTTGTAGCGCGGCAAATTCATTGGAAGAATTAAAAGGTGCTTTAAGTTTGTATCAAAAAGAGACAAAAAAATGGATTACCCTGGAAATAGTACTTCTAAAAGGGGTAACAGACCGTGAGGAAGATATCCGGAAACTCATCAATTTTATTCCTCCTTTACGGGCATCGGTGAACATCATCCCCTGGAATCCTGCACCGGGATTGCCTTTTAAGCGTCCCGAGTCCCTGAGGATACAGTGGTTTAGAAGCAGACTCACCGAAGCAGGGCTGGTTGTGACCCAGCGGTATCAAAAAGGGAATAGTATTGATGCGGCATGCGGACAGCTTTTTGTAACGGAATGAAAACTATCTTTAAGTATCAGGTTAAAATTGCCCGTATTCTTCTTACCCCGGAGGATGATGACTGCTCTTTCGTGATCTTGAAGGTGCCCAGTTCCTTTGTATTTGTGACATGAGGCCCCCCGCAGACTTCTTTGGAAAATCCTTCTACCGTGTATACTTTCACTTTTTCTTCATATTTTTCACCGAATAAAGCGATGGAGCCTTCTGCTTTTGCCTGATCCAGGGTCATTACCTCGAAACTCACAGGGAGGGCTTTTGAAATTTGGGTATTCACTATCTCTTCAACCTCGGCGATTTGTTCGGGAGTCATTTTTTCAGGGTGTGAAAAATCAAAACGGAGTCTATCGGCAGTAATATTACTGCCTTTCTGGGCAACATGATCTCCAAGGACGATGAGTAATGCTTTGTGGAGGAGATGTGTTGCGGTGTGAAGTTTTTTTACCATCTCCGAATGATCCGCAAGTCCCCCTTTGAATGATTTGTCCGCCCCTTGTTTTGAGAGTTCCTGGTGTTTCCGGAAGGCCTCTTCGAATCCCTCTCTATCGATGGTGAGTCCATGTTCTCCTGCGAGCTCTTCTGTAATTTCCAGAGGAAATCCGTATGTATCATAAAGCCGGAAAGCAACTCTTCCGGGGATTATTTTTTTCGGGTTTTTTAAAAGATTGGGCAGCAGTTTTTCTAATTCATGTTCCCCTTTTTTTAATGTGGCGGAGAATTGTTCTTCTTCTTTGTTAAATTCCCTGATGATCATCTCTTTCCTGTTCACCAGTTCGGGATATATTTCTCCGTAGATTCCGATAACTGCTTCGGCGATTTTGTCGAGAGAGCTCCCTTCCGGGGAAAGTTTCCTCAAGTGCCGGATTGAACGCCGGATTAATCTCCGGAGAATGTATCCCTGTCCGAGGTTCGATGGCTTCACTCCTTTTTCATCTCCTAAAATGATAGTCGAGGCTTTTATATGATCTGAAATAATCCTTATGGATTTGTCCGTGTCCCCGGATGAGCCGTAGGTTGTATCTGTTACCTCTTCTATTATTTTTATGATCGGAAGAAAAAGTTCGGTATCATAAACACTTGATTTACCCTGGAGCATCGCAATAGTCCGCTCTACACCCATCCCTGTGTCGACTGTTTTATTTTTTAAGGGCTCATACGAGCCGTCTTTTTTTTTATTGTATTGCATAAACACATCGTTCCAGACCTCAAAGTATTTCCCGCAGGAACATCCGGGTCTGCACTCCGGGGAACACTTTGTTTTTCCCATATCAATAAACATCTCTGTGTCCGGACCGCAGGGGCCTGTTTTTCCCGCGGGTCCCCACCAGTTATCCTTCCTTGGAAGATAGTATATTCGTTCATCCGGGATTCCTAAGGACCGCCAGATGTTCGCGGATTCTTCGTCCGGGGGAACATCGGCATCACCCTTAAATACGGTAACAGAGAGTTTTGCCGGATCAAATCCGAGCCATTCTTTTGAGGTAAGGAATTCAAAACTCATGGTAATCGCTTCTTTTTTAAAATAATCACCCAAAGACCAGTTCCCGAGCATTTCAAAAAAAGTACAGTGGGTGGCATCGCCGACTTCATCAATATCCCCTGTCCGGATACATTTCTGGAAGTTTACCAGCCGCTTTCCCCCGGGGTGCGGTTCGCCAAGTATATAGGGAACGAGGGGATGCATGCCAGCTGTCGTAAAGAGTACGGTGGGATCATTTTCCGGGATCAGAGACTTTCCGGAAATTTGTGTGTGATTTTTAGAGACAAAAAAGTTTATATACAATTGTCGTAATTCGTTTGCTTTCATGGGCACATACTAATGAGACCATCGGAGATTGTCAAGCGGGGGAAATAGGTGAGTATCTTATCTGTCACATTCATAGCAGCAACTGTTTTGTGTACGAAAGAACACTCTTTGTTTTTGGGTTTTGTTTGCCTCAAGAACCATGTTTATCTTATCATCAATTATTTTTATTGCCTTATCTGTGTCATCATGAAAAATAAACTTTATTCCTTTTTCAGGTTCGCAGAAGGGATAATTATTAATATGTTTTAGAAAGAATAGTATATCCTCCCGGATACTTTTAATGGAACCCCGTAATCCTCTGCCGGATTTTGCGAGCATTTTCGCATTTAATTCCTGTTCATACTGACCGGATTGAGGAATGACTAAAATCGGTTTATCCAGATAAAGGGCTTCGGAAATAAACTGATGTCCTGCCGGAGCGATGACTCCACGGCATGAAGCAAAGTACTCAAAATAATTTTTATTTTTATTTGGGAAAAATTCAAAATGAAAATGAGTGAATTCTTTCATAATGGGAAGAATAACTTTCCGGATGGAGCTGGTGAGGTAGACTAAAATATGATTTCCCTTTGTTACTTTTTGCTTGCGTATCTCATCCCGGATAATCGGTCCGATATCACCTTCGAAAAAAGAACTGGAAATCATGTGTTTTTTAGTCGGCATCATATAGAGATTGACTGCTAAGGCAAGGAGGGCTTTAAAGGTAAAAGCAGGATACTTAAAAAGTACAGGTTGATGTCCTAAATAAATAGTCGGTATCCCTAAAGACGCCCCGGTGAGGGGGAGCATAGGATCATAATCTGCGAGGATTATATCTGTCCGGTGGTCTCTTAGGTTTTTTGCGAGCTTGAATTGAGGGAAAAAACGCTTAAAAAAAGTGGGTGTATTTTTTATTATTGTGCTTAAGGCACTTATCTTGTGATTGTGCTTTACAAGTTTTGTCAGAGGAAGATCATAGATGGGACAACCAAGGTCATGTTCTTTTAAAAATGAATGAACAACCTGCGGCGCCCACAATCTGATATCATATTTGTGTTCTAATGCCCGTACAAGCGCCGAAATCCGGGCCGCATGTCCTTTGCCCTCGCCACTTAACGATATTGCGACTTTTTTCAGAAATTTCCTCCTTACGTATTAAATTTAAATCCACTAAGATAATAGATCCGGGAGAATCCGTTATAGTGAAATATGAATAAATAAGGAAGTTTATTTTATTTTTTTATACTCCCCATGTCAATATCTTTGATTCCGTTTTTTTTCACGTATTTTGATTGTTACCCAGGCTGCACCCGCAACCCGAATAGTGTTTTTATAGAATACTGTTACTCAGGTCAAAATCTTATTTATTCGGGGAACCTGCGTTTTGTTATTATGCCTTAGATTCTTGTTTAAAAAGCAAGAATCTAAGGCATAATAACAAAAATTTATCTAAAAGTACTTTACATAAAGGTCAAAAAAAGTATATAAAAGTATGGTAATTAGACTTAAAGCCCATAGCTTTATACATAGATTATTTATTATGTTATAGCTATTTAATCAACAATTAGGAGAAATAAATGGATATTAGAACAATCTCGAAAAGTGATTTTAACGATTTTGTTGATAAAAAGATTGCAGAGAAATCTTCCCGTATTATTAGTGTCGTTAAAAAAGGGTCCCGGTTTGTTTATAATGATTTAAATGATGCTTCCGAAATGTGTTTAGATTACGATGTGACCATTTTACCACCGAAAAAGTATTTTCAACCCCCAAAAGAAGTTCTATTGCGTTTTAAGTCAAAGCAAGCTCAATCATACGAAGAAGTTAATGAGTATGAACCCCTGACCCTTATCGGAGTTCATTATTATGATCTTGCCGCCATAGATCTTATGGACCGTGCATTTTCAGAAGGTGAAATGGACATGAATTATCTGAAGAAACGACAGAACTCGTTATTAATCGGACTTTACCCAACCCGTTTCTTTAAATACAGATTTTCCAATTCCGTTGTGAGAGGCGACCAGCCGTACAAAACCGCCGACCTTATGCTTATTGATATGAATGATGGTAATTATATTGTTGAAATTGTGACGGAAAAAGGAAGAGCGTATATCGACTCGATTGAAAGCAAAAAATCCGGTTATTCACTCGAAGAAATACAAAGTGCTAAGACGAGAATTAAAGATGATATGAAGCTTCCGATTCCGGTGGAACTCACCCCGGATTACTTAACGAAGCACCATGCCCATCCGGTGTGGGAAGTGTTCGGTGAAAAGTGTTATTCCTGCGGGTCCTGCGTTTTTGTCTGTCCCACATGCTACTGCTTTGATGTAAAAGATGAAGTTGAATTATCCCTTGAAAATGGTGAGCGAATCAGAGTCTGGGATGGCTGTATGTTGGAGAATTTTGCAACATGTGCCGGTGATCATAATTTCAGGAAAACCAGGGCATCCCGTTTCCGCCACAGGATATACAGAAAAGGAGTCAATCTGCCCTTGAAATATCATTACTGGGGCTGTGTCGGATGCGGCAGGTGTGCGGATGCCTGTACTTCGTCAATTGCCGGACCTGTGAAAGTGTTTAAATATATCGAAGAGAATAAATAGGTTGGAGGAATTATGATACAAACAATGCATAATAATATAGAAAATAAAAAGTCTATTTATCTGCCCGAGGTCGCAACTCTTGTGAAAAAGAAGAAATTGACGGATCTCGATACATATTTTGAATTTGAATTAAAAGACAGACCCCTTGGCCATCTTTATGGACAATTTGTGGAAGTATCGGTCCCCGGAATCGGGGAAGCGCCTATCTCGATTTCTTCTCCCCCTACCGCTACGAATAGGTTCGAGATGGTCATCAGGAAAATAGGACAGGTAACCACGGCGATTCATTCACTTGAACCGGGAGATGCGGTAGGAATCAGGGGACCTTTCGGGAGTTCTTTTCCCATGGAATCATTAAAAGGAAAGAACCTTCTTTTTGTTGCCGGAGGTATAGGACTTGTCCCTGCCCGGTCTGCAATACTGTACGCATTACAGAATAGAAACGATTATAAAGATATCACCATTCTGTTCGGGAGCAGGGATCCGAGTCAACGATTATTTACCGATGAACTTCAGGAATGGAAATCCCGGAAAGATGTGACATTCCTGGAATCCGTTGATAAATGTGATCCCGGAACATGGGACGGGAATGTCGGCGTTATTACAACTCTTTTCCCTTTATTAAAAAATGTGAATCCCCTGGAGACATACGCGATTGTTGTCGGACCCCCTGTTATGTACAAGTTTGTTATTATGACCCTCTATGATATGGAGTTTTCGGACAAACATATTATAGTGTCTTTAGAACGGCATATGAAATGCGGAGTAGGAAAATGCGGACATTGCCAGATAAATAATCTCTACGTATGCCAGGACGGTCCGGTCTTTACCTACGACGATATTAAACATCTCAAGGAGGCGATATAATGAAGCCACAAGTTGCATTTTTTGATTTTGCTTGCTGCGAGGGGTGTCAGCTCCAGATCGCGAATCTCGAAGAAGACATTCTCGGCCTTCTTGCTCTGGTCGATGTTGTTGAATTCCGAGAGGTGTTGACCGGTAAAGCCCCTGAATATGATATTGCTTTTATCGAGGGATCAATCACCAGAAAAAGTGATGAAGCGCGTTTAATCGATATCCGGAACAGAAGCAAACTTTTAGTAGCGTACGGCCAGTGTGCCGTCACCGGTGGAATTAACAGGCTTAAAAATAATGCCGCGAGTCTGGATCAGGTAAAACGTACCGTATACGGAGATGCCGCCGGAATGCCGCATCTGGAAACCGCAAAGACAAAAGGAGTCGGTGAGATAGTAAAAGTCGATCTTGAGATTCCCGGATGTCCGGTCGACCGGGGTGAAGTTGTCCGTCTTGTAAAAGAACTTTGTCTCGGTAAAGTACCACGGATTCCTGATTACCCGGTCTGTGTGGAATGTAAATTAAAGGAAAATGTATGCCTTTTTGATGAAGGGACCATTTGTCTCGGTCCCATCGCCAGGGCCGGATGCGGGGCAGTATGTCCTTCAAATGGAGTCCCCTGTGACGCATGCAGAGGAACAGTTCCTAATCCGAATAAAAAAGCCATGCATGAAGTACTAAAGAAATATAACTATACTGTAAAGGAAATAATCCAGGAAATGAATTTATTTGGAGTCGCACCGGAGGTATCGGAATGAGTAATAATACAATAAATATTGATGTGCACCACGTCACTCGTGTCGAAGGACACGGAAATATTGTGGTTGATATAAATAAGGGACAAATAAATAAGGTTCAGTGGCAGGTTCCCGAAGCCCCCCGTTTTTTTGAGGCGATGGTAGTGGGACGAAGTTATAAGGAATTGGCAACAATTACCTCTCGAATTTGTGGTATTTGTTCAATCGGACATACCTTTGCTTCCTTAAAAGCCACGGAAGCCGCCCTTGGAATTTCAATTTCGGAACAAACACGGATCCTGCGGGAACTTCTTCTCCATGGGGAAACCCTCCAGAGTCATATCCTGCATGTGTGTTATCTCGCTGTTCCCGATCTTGTAAGACAACCAAGTGTGATTCCTCTGGCTACATCACACAAAGAAGTCGTTCTCCTTGTCACTAAACTTCACAGGCTGGCAAATGAACTCTGTGAAATCATCGGCGGAAGGACCACACATCCCATTCGTGCGCGTCTCGGGCATTTTTCCATGCTTCCCACAAAAAAGGAATTGGAAGAACTCCGCACGAGACTGACGGATTCGGTCAATGATCTTAAAACCCTTGCGGAATTCGTGGGTACCCTTGCCGGAGAGATTCCTGATTATACAAGAGAAACAGAATATCTTTCACTTACGTACAAGCCTGAATATGCCTTTTATGATGGAGATATTACGACAACAGACATCGATAAAACAATTCCGGTGGATGACTATAAATCCGTAGTCAATGAATTTGTTGTGGAGCAATCAACCGCGAAGTATGGCAAATTTAACAGGGGTTCGTTTATGGTGGGAGCTCTTGCCCGGTACAATAATAATTATAAACAACTTACACCCTTATCTGCAACAGTCGGAAAGAGCCTGGGGCTGGATGGAATTAATTATAATCCCTATATGAATTCAATCGCCCAGGTTGTTGAGTGTGTATTTGCAGTTGAACGCTCAATAGCTCATGTTGAGTGGCTTTTAGACCAAAAACTCGAAAAACAGGTACCTGAAATAAAACTGAAAGCGGGGAGAGGAGCCAGTGCGGTCGAGGTTCCCCGGGGTATTTTATTTCATGATTATGAATATAATGATAAAGGTATCTGTACAAAAGCGAATTGTGTTATTCCTACGAATTTAAATCATAATAATATTCAGCTCGATATGGATAAAATGGTTCCGGAATACATGGACAAAGGGGAAAAAGAGCTTGGCTTTTTACTTGAAATGCTTGTCCGGGCATATGATCCCTGTATCTCCTGTTCAACACATTATCTTGATGTAAAATTTATCTAAGAAGGATATCCATGAAAAGAAGACCTGTTGCAGTTATTGGTCTGGGTAATATGCTTTTTCAGGATGAAGGAACCGGGTTGCATGCTACAGCTTTACTGGAAGAACTTTATCCTGATCTCCCTGTTGATATTATTCAGGCCGGAACGCCGGGTTTTACTCTTCTTCATCAGTTTGAAGACCGGAAAAAGGTTATTTTTCTTGATGCGGGTTATTGTGAGGCTGAACCTGGTGAGTTCCGGCGGTTTGTGAAAGAAGACGTTATCAGCCTTAAAAAACCGGGAAAATACTCGCTTCATCAATTTGATCTTATTTCATTCCTGAATAGCGCGGAGGAGATGGGATTTCTTCACAATGTAGAGGTTTCCATTTATTGTATGCAATTGGGAGAAACGTATCTTTCCGGTAATCTCAGTAAAGCGGTAAAAACGGGTATTAATAAACTTGTCCGGGCAGTATATCATGAGGTGAATGAATATATGGTCGGTCATGCAGGGAAAATGGTGAGGAATATATCCGGTTATGAATATGAGTAAGAGACAAGTAATACAGAATGAATATCACCCTCTTACCGTTATGGCTCATGATATAAAATCGCCTTTAACCGCGATTGTTGATCTTTTATATGTTATTGAAAAAGGCTATGTTACGGATATCGATAAATCAAAAGAACTTGTGAGCAGAGCGAGAACCAAGGCACTGGAACTTGTGAAAATGGTAGATGATATTCTTGATTATACGCTCTTAGCTCATAAAGATAATGTAAAGCAATCCCGTCTGGATCTTACTGAAATTGTCGTATCGTCCATGAGTACCTTGAGCGTTTTAGCGAGTCAGAAAGGTGTTACGATTGCTCCTTTGGAAGCAAAAAAATGTCCCTGTTACATCCTTGGAAACAGAGTATTTCTCCTGCGGGCATTTCATAACCTTATTATGAATGCAATCAAATACAACAAAGAAGGGGGTGTCATCTACATCAGCATCATTCCCTTGAAAGAAGAAAGGCAGATTAAGATAATTATAAAAGACACGGGCATCGGGATCGATGAAGATGATCTGAAAAGAGTATTTGATATTTTTCACAGGGGAAAACGGGCGCGAAAGAATATCGACGGAAGTTTAGGTCTTGGTTTGTCTCTGGTCCGGCAGATTATAAACGGACACGACGGGACAATTGATATTGAAAGTAAATCAGATTACGGTACTACTATCACATTAGTATTACCTTTAATAGGAGGAGAAAATGAGTAAATCAATTTTAGTAGTTGATGATGATATCGATGTTATTGAAAGCAGGAAGATTGTTCTGGAACACAATAATTATAAGGTGATTACCGCAACAAATATTGATGTTGCATGGGAATTGCTTGAAAAACAGACCGTGGATCTCATCATTTTGGATGTGATGATGGATAAAGATACCGACGGGTTTAATTTTGCTCAAAAAGTGAAATCTCATCAAAAATTTTCTAAAATTCCCATCATACTCGCAACCGCGGTGAATCAGCGGACCAAGTTTAAATTTGATAATGAAGTGGATGGAGATTTTCTCCCTATAGAAAAATTTATGGAGAAACCGATTGACCCGGATGATCTTATCATGGCGATCCGCGGACTTTTAAAATAGGAATAATTTATTTATAATGGATCTATCGTTTGCTATGTGAAGGAATGCTTCCTTTACATAGTGAACGATAGATAACTTTTTCTCCTCTATAAGATAGATGCCTTATA
>JAFGRV010000180.1 GCA_016934975.1 Spirochaetales bacterium
AAAATAATTTTCGTGCTCATGAGAATAATGACATCGTGCTCAGAAAAAAAATCTTGTTAATTTTTTTAATAAAAAGGAGTAATAAATATGAAAAAAGTCTGTTTTGTTTTAGTATTGTTTATTTTGGGTATAAGCCCACTCATAGCAGCTGAATGCGGGGATGTTAATTCCGACGGGACAGCCGATATCGTCGACGCATTATTGGTCGCCCAGTACTATGTAAATCTGCAGGTAACCGATTTCGATGAGGAAGTGGCTGATGTAAACGGAGACAGTAATATAGATATCGTCGATGCTCTCGTCATAGCCCAGTACTACGTAGGACTTATCGATCAATTTACCGGATGCATAACATCCGTAACACCTTCGCCAACACCAGGTATACCTGAGACCGTTTTCGCAGTCAATTGTGGCGGCAGTGCGTATACCGCTTCCGATGGTACGGAATACGCGGCTGACAGAGGTTATTCAGGAGGCACTGGCTATGACAATGGTTCATCCGTTTCAGGAACCTCAGATCCAAACCTTTATTCAACTGAACGATATGGATCCTGTACTTATTCTATTGATGTTCCCAATGGCGATTATCTGGTGACTCTCTATTTTGCAGAGAATTATCACACTTCGTCAGGATCAAGAATCTTTAATGTTATTATTGAGGGAACTCACGTTATCAGCAATCTTGATCTCTATGCAGAAGCCGGAGGCAATACTGCCTATGTTACGGAAGATCGGGTCACGGTAAGTGACGGAGAGATTAATATTGAATTTGATACAGTTACAGAGAATGCATTGATTAATGCCATAAAGGTTGATGCAATAGAATTAACCGGTGAACCTATCGTCAGGTTTACAGTAAGTCCTTCAAATCCCAAGCCGAATGAAACTGTAACTGTTGATGCCTCTGATTCCTATGATCCTAATGGAGCAATTATGAGCTATCAGGTGAATTGGGGAGATACGACTATAACCAATGGTGCTGTTACCACTCATATGTATCAAAATGAAGATAGATATACAATTACTGTCACTGTCACTGATAATGATGGGAAATCAAGCAGCGCTGCCAAGACCGTAACAGTCGCCACGGTCACGGCCTCCGCTGAAGATACGGGGTATGACTTCCAGGTAGGTTCTCCCAACGGCTCTAACGGAGGTTCTTCCAGTGTATTACCGGATCCTTTTACGAAGTGGGATGGAACACAAGTGAAGACTATGGAGGACTGGCGCTATCGCCGTCGTGAACTGGTCGTGGAAGTAGAGAAACGGCTCCTTGGGGAAAAAGCCCCGCCACCGGCCCGCATCGGCGGCAGTGTGACTGGAAGTATATCAACATCCAGTTATTCGGTGAATGTAAGTAACCCGGGTGGAAGCACTTCCTTCAGCGGCACCGTAAGCCTGCCAGGCAGCGGCTCGGCCCCTTACCCTGCGGTAATCATCATCGGCGGAATGAATAGCCTGGACTCCGGGGTGCTTAGTAGTGAGGGTGTCGCGACCATGAGTTACGATAATAACTCAATTGCCTCAGAAGCTTCCGGTAACTTTACAACCGGAAAATATTACGACGCAAACCCTGACTATCGGGGAAATACCGGTGCCCTCGTCGCATGGGCATGGGGTGTTAGCCGTATTATTGATATGCTCGAGAAAAATCCCGGTGTAATAGACCCCACTAAAATCGCAATTCACGGATGTTCCCGATTAGGTAAAGCTGCTTTCGTAATTGGCGCCTTCGACCAACGCATCGCACTGGGACTTCCACTGGAGCCTGGTACCGGCGGTCCGGCGCCAATTCGATGTGTTAATACATATGGCGGCCAAACACTATCAAGCTGTAATGGAGAAGCCAGTTGGTTTGGCCCACAGTCGAGCAGCTATTCTTCATCGGCAGCAGTAGATATGAGCGATGTAGTCGCCATGTACGCACCACGGGGTTTGTTGATGATGGATAATCCACACATCGATCATTTGTCATACAAAGCCGGCTATGTCGGTTGTGCGGCTATGAATGAGGTTTATAAGGCGATGGGTAAAGAAGATGCCTTGTGGTATCTGGGAAACACCAATAATGGTAACCACTGCTCTACGCGCAGTGAATACTCAGGTCCACTGAGAGCCATGATCCGGAAATTTCTTAAAGGTGATAGTAGTGCAACAACCGGTGGTCTTGATACCCACTCAAACCACGGGAATATTAACATCTCAGGATGGACGAGTACCTGGAAGAAAGGGACTATTTCGGAATAGAACTAAGAGCCGGGGACTGGTTTGCTTACAGAGAGTCGTCGCCGTCACCGTTGGTGTCAGAAACTTTGACCGGTTCCGATTTGAATAATAACTAGATAGATAAAAGGTGTATATGCTGATAACTCATTTCAGTATATACACTTTTTTTAGGTTGATGATTTTGTAAACAGGCCCTGGCAGAAGTTGCTGCAACAGACGATATAAAATGAACTTGTTCGAACCTGTCTCCTCCACATTAAAAATCGCACGGCAGTACTACCAGGGTGCTTTAATGGATTTGGATATGGATTTAATTGTACAGGAAAGATAAAATGAGGTCTATTTCTACCCAGATAGACGACAACCCTATTTCATTATGATAGGCTTATTAAAAATTATAATTTGGAGGACAATTATGACAAAATGTTCAATTCTTTTAGTAGTATTTATGATAATTACAGCATTCTCTTTCGCAGATCCGGGAGATTCACCTGGTGATCTCTGGGTTGTCGTACCCGAAGGAGTGCAGCAGGGAGAACAATTCACTCTCGAAATCCATGTGAATACAGGTACTCAAAATATCGCAGCCTATACCTTTGATATACACCTGGACTTCCGGTACCTCCGAATTGATGATGGAGCAGGTGGTTTTGATCCGGGACCGGATGGATTTTTAACTGTTGCCGCTCAGGGTGATACCTTCTATATTTGCCAGGGCTTTGTGGCAAGAGGAACAGGTCCCGGATCCGATCTTTATCTTGTTGAAGTTCATTGTATTGCCTTAGAAAAGGGTCCCAGTTTAATTGGGCTGGAGGTAGATCATATGGTGGATGAAAATACAAATATCATCGGGACACCCCGGGGATTTGACACCTGTTTTACTATCGGGAGCAATGGAATTGCCGGCGACGCGAATCAGAGTGGTGAATTGACAATTGTCGATGCCTTGCTCGTTGCCCAATATTATACCTTCACAAAACTCACCACTGCCATCGACACAAGTGTGACTGATGTTAACCAGGATGGGTACATTGATATCGTGGATGCTTTATTAATCGCTCAGTATTACGTAGGACTCATCGGTCCGTTACCCATTACCGGAACACCCGGTCCACCACTCTCCCCCGCCCCGACACCGGCCGAAGCAACACCAACGCCAATAATTGTTCAGTTTCCTGACCCGGAATTAGAAGCAGCTGTCAGATATGACCTGATGATCCCCACAGGAGAACCGATTTATGCACAAGATGTGGAGAATGTTAATGCCCTTTACTTTAATTATGAAAGAATCACCGACCTTACCGGGATGGAATATTTCACCTCATTAACTCACCTCTACCTTGGAAACAACAAAATACGTGATCTCTCACCATTAGCAGATCTTTCGAATCTGACCCGCCTCGATATACAAGATAATGATATAAGCGATCTCTCACCTCTTGCAAACCTCACAAACCTCACAAGCCTTATTGCATCGGGAAATACAATAAGCGATCTCACTCCCCTGGCTTCTCTTTCAGGATTGGAAGAGTTAAGTCTCGAACAAAATTCCATAAGCGATATCACGCCATTGGCAGCTCTTATCAACCTGACCTCTCTTGCACTCAATAATAACACTATCAGCGATATAGAACCCTTGTCACACCTTACAAATGTGACTTCCTTAAATTTATCTGATAATCTGATAAGCGATCTCAGCCCGTTAGCCGAACTTACCCAGATGACAATTCTTTACCTGGAGAACAATGCGATAAGTGATGTAAACCCATTATTTTCTCTCATAAAATTAAGATCACTTTATCTGAGTGAAAATCCAATCTTACAGACTCGCATCGATGCCCTGAAAAGTGCCTTGCCAGATACGCGAATTATTTTTTGATGCATTTTTATTATAACCCTACAAGCCATCATCCCAAATAATTTTGTAAGAATCGGTATATACTTTCTCCGGGAATTAAAGTATTGTAGGTGACATTAAAAGCTATGAAAAAGAACAAAACCGATTCACTCTTTATTCTGCTTCTCATTATTGCCATGTTTTTATGGGGTCTCTCCTGGTCTGTGGGAAAAGTAATAAGCAAGAATATCGATACTTCTGTTCTTGTTTTCTGGCGGCTTTTTTTCTCCTTTTTCGGACTTATAATAATTTTAATTTTCAACAGAATCATTTTTAAAAATAAAATAAACCTTCGTATCGATTTAAAATCCTCACTTTTCCTTATACTCTCAAGTCTTATCCTGAGTGTCTATAATCAACTTTTTTTCAGGGGATTAGAAACCGGATTCGCCGGAGCCGGTGGTGTTCTTGTCACAACAACGAGTCCGTTATTTACCTATGTGTTCTGGAGTATCCTCAATAAAAAACAAGTTAAATCAGGGGCTGTCATCGGACTTTTCCTTGGTTTAGCCGGAGGTCTCATATTACTTGAGATATGGCACATCAATCCGGACAACCTTTTATTAAGGGGCAATCTCTTTTTTATTATCGCTTCTATTTTATGGGCTATCCTTACTATTACGAGTGAGAAAACTCAGAAAAGAATAAGTTTTTTAACCTACTCGTTTTACCTTTACGGATTGTCCACGTTATTCAGCCTTATATTTGCTCTTCCCGGTGACATTTCATCTGTGTTACGCCAGGACACCCTCTTCTGGATAAGTTTATTCTATCTCGCTATTCCCACGACAGCTCTCGCGACCACCCTCTATTTCTTTGCGTCAAAAAAACTTGGGAGTCATAAGGCAAGTTCATTTACTTTTATCGTACCCTGTGCCGCCATGCTTTTTAGTTTTTTTATCCACGGGGAAATTCCTTCAATTTTCATCATCATAGGCGGCGGATTCTCGATCCTCGCGATCTATATGCTATTAAATCTTCGTTTTTTAGAAAAAAACAAAGATTTATTAGCCAAACGCAGGTTTGCAAGAAATTAAAAGCATTCACAACCGTAACCTCGTAATAGAATATTTATTTGGGTTGCGGACGTAGCCTGCGTAATGATAAACAGGACTAAAATGAAAGAGTCTGCTGATAAAAAGGAAACAAAAATACCGTAATAATTAGAAGTCAGCTTATAATCCCATCTATATACTCTTTTGTTTTTTCTTCTTTTGGATTATTAAAAATTTCCTCTGCCGGACCATATTCTATTAATTCACCGCAATACAAAAATACAACATAATCCGCGAGGCGTTTTGCCTGCCGCAATATATGAGTGACAATAATAATCGTATACTTTTCTTTTAAGGATTTAAATTTATTTTCAATACGCAGACTTGACTGCGGATCCAGAGCAGAGGTCGGTTCATCTCCAAGAATTATCTCCGGCTCCACGGCAAGGCATCTGGCGAGACAAAGTCTTTGCTGCTGACCTATGGAAAGTTTCGAGGCTGATGTATGTAACCGGTCTTTGACATCTTCCCATAAACTTGATTCTTTTAAATAATATTCAACCCTTTCCCTGATTTTCTTTTTATCCCGCAAACCATGGATCCGGGGACCGAAAGCGACATTATCGAATATGGTCATAGGTAATGGACATGGCCGCTGGGACAAAAGACCCATTTTTTTACGGATATGTGTCACTTCAATATGAGGATCAAATATGTTTTCATTATCCACGGTAACGTTCCCGGTCACTTTCGCGTCGTCATTCACATCAATAAGGCGGTTAAAGGATTTTAAAAGAGTTGTTTTTCCGCAGCCCGAGGGCCCGATAATCGCGGTTATTTTCTTGTCCGGGATTTCCAGTGTAATATCTTTTAAAGCCTGGTTTCCATCATAATACACACTTAGATTTTTGACACTAATATGCGAGCTGTATTCCATTTAGTAACTCCTATTTTATCGAATGTTTTGAGATCTTTGTCCCGATAATTCTGGATATAATTGAAACGACCAGGATAATAAGGGTGAGGATAAACGCGGAAGCATAGGCCCGCTCCTGCACTTCGGGGAAGGGAGTTCCCAACTGGAAAAAGATCGCCAGGGGCAGTGTCGCTGCCGGTTGTGTAAGTGATTCGGGGATATAATCCGAGTATCCCGCCGTAAAAATCACAGCCGCGGCATCCCCGATTCCCCTGCCAAAGGAAATTAAAATCGCCGTTACGATCCCGGAAAAGGACTGCCTGAGAATGACTTTATATGATGTTTCCAGTTTTGTCGCCCCTAATGAATATGCAGCTTCCTTTAATTCAGAGGGAACCATCCGCACCACTTCATCAACTGCCCTGGACATGATGGGAAGTTCCAGAAAAGCGATGGCAATAATCCCTCCCCAAAGGGATGCCCGTATACCGAAAAATAACATGAGGGAAAAACCGAATGCCCCGTACACAATTGAAGGCACTCCCCACAATACATCGAAAGAAAATCTTGTAAGATGGGCGAGGAGGCTATTCTGTTTTCTATTAATATAAAGAATAACAGGAATACTCAGGAGAATTGCCAATAATGTCGCTCCCCCGGCGATCATTAATGAACCGGTAATTGCATTAAGAATTCCACCTTCTTTACCCAGATAAAAACCACCTTCCGGGAGTTGGGTTATCATGGAGAGTTTCATCGCGGGGAATCCTTTTATAATAATGATGAGGATAATAAAAATGAGTCCCCCCACAATAATTCCGGTGGCGATCATCATGAATGTCTTCATTATTTTCTCTTCGATTCTTCTCATATCCATGAATTATTGAATTCTCCTTTCCACTTTAATGAGTATTATTCTGGAAATAATATTAAAAATGATAACAATTAGGAAAAGCAGAAACGCGGCAAAAAGGAGGGCGGAATCATAAAGAGGAACCGATAACATTTCGCCGTAATTATTCGCGATCAATGCAGGGAGGGGATATCCGGGATCCAGGGGAGAATCCGGTATTTTCGCGACATTACCACAGACCATCATCACCGCCATTGTTTCCCCGAATGCCCTGGATAATCCGAGGACCACCCCGGCGATAATGCCCGGCAGGGCTTTTCGTATAACAACTTTTTTAATACTTTGCCAGGGTGTGGCACCCAATGAAAGGGTTGCTTCCCGTAAATCCCTGGAAACGTAGTGGAGCACTTCTATATGAACATGAAGAATCACCGGAATAATCATCAGGGAGAGGACGATTCCGCCGGTAAGCAAAGTGTACCCGCTTGTAGAAATTTTACATAACGGACCTATCACTGTATTAATAAATGGAACGACGACAATAACTCCCCACAACCCGTAAATGACGGAAGGTATTCCCGATAAAATATCGATGAGTGATTTTATCACCTTAAGAACCAATCCCGATGCGTATTCCGAGACATAGATAGCCGCTGCCAGGGATAAGGGAACAGCGATAATTAATGCAATGATGGTGACGATAAGTGTACTTATAATAAATGCTAAAAAACCAAACTCCCCTTTTAGAGGGTGCCAGGAAGAAGAAAAAAGTAATTTTTCCAGGGGTTGAGATTCCAGCAAGGGTTGTGATTTAATACATAAGATGACGAACATACATACCACAATCAAAATTGATACAATTGTCGTACAGAACATGAACCGGGAGACGATGTTATCTTTTATATGCCTGATATTAATCATTCAGTTCTCTTAATCCTCTTTCAATCTCGCTTTCTTGTACCGGAATATATCCGGTTTCTTTAATAAAGCTCTGTCCTTCGGTTAAAACCCAGAGTAAAAAGTCTCTGACGATCTTTTTTTTCGGTTTGCCGTGACACACGAAATGAAGTAATCTGGCAGGCGGAGACGGATAGACTGATGTAGATATTGCCTCTATAATATCATCTCTGGTTTTATAGAAATCTTCCGGGGGATCGATTGTACCATTTGAATTGAGATCCATTGGAATTATAGCCAATCCTGAAACAGGGTATCCGGTTTTTGAATCATACACATAATTGATGTTGTTAAATCCGACACCATATATATCTTTTCGTACTGCTTCCGCGAGACCTGGGTCACCATACACACCCACCCCATTAAGATCTTCCTGATTTCCCCCGAGAAAGGTTGCCCAGGTTTGGGCGGCTCCGCATGCATCGGAACGGGTATATATAGTTATCTGATGTGAAACTTGAGTATCTGTCATCATATCCCAGCTGAGGAGTGTTTGTTTCATCCAGAGTGCCTGAAAATCCTCTTTCCTGAGTCCTTTTGTTTTTATTGCATCGATGGAAGGATTATTGATATGACATGTCGGGACAACAGCATCTTTTACAACTGAAATCCACCATGCCCCTTTTTCTATTTCCTGGGGAAATATTTCTCTTGAAACATTTCCTATATCAACCACATCGGAAAGAACATCAGCCATCCCTTTCCCGGCCCCTCCGGCACTCACCTCGATTCGCAGCCGGGGATTGATTTTTTTAAACTCCTCTGCCCATTTCACCGCCATGGGATAAAGAGCCCACGCACCGGATATGGTGATCGTACCCTTTAGTCCCCCGGTTAATTCATTTTTTGTTTTATCCGTACAGCCGGTAAAAATGACAAAACTTAATAAAAGTAATATAAAAGTTAAGTGTTTCATGATTATCTCCCGTTCAAATCTATAATGTGAGCAAACGAGTCCGTTCACGGAACGGTCGTTCTGTGAACGGTCGATCAAAGAACAGTCCTTCACAGAACGGTGGTGGTCTTTTACCACATCAAAAAAAATGGAAACCAAATCCTTAAAAATAAATAATATAGGCAGATATACACCACCGTAATCGGAGGCAGCTTTCTTTTAATAATAGATAATAAATAATTTGCAGTATTGTTAAAAGGGCTTTTTTATTTACGAATATGTGCTTATAATGAAATAAATAGTACGCCATAATACGTACGCTTATATATGTGTAGCTATTTTAATGAAGATCGCTTATACTTCTTTTTGGTTAGTGTGTTACGGTCAGAAAATCGCGGATTTTTTTCAAAGGTACAGACCATAACACCTGGCGTTTGCCCGTCCCTCTATCTTGATCCTCAGCTATTTCCCGGGTGTCAGGAGATATGGAGTGATTTTTTGTATTTGTTGTGGGTCGCAGGCCGCCGCTGTCATAAGTATAAAAATTAGTCCTTATGAAAATAATGATTTTTATAAGGACCTCATTGTAAAAGGTTTATTATGGAAAAAATTTCTATTCTTTTAGCAGAAGATCACATTGTTGTACGGGAAGGTATTAAGGATCTCATCCAGAGAGAAAATGATATGGAGGTGGTCGGAGAAGCTTCTACAGGTGGAGAAGCCGTCCGGATGGCACAAAACTTGAATCCGGATATTGTCCTGATGGATATTGCCATGCCGGAAATGAATGGGATTGAAGCGACAAAAAAGATCAAGAGTTCACACCCGCATATCAGCATATTAATACTTACGGCTTATGATAATGAAGAATTCATTTTTGCGGTTATCGAAGCAAAAGCAGCAGGATATATGCTCAAAAATGTACGGGGACAGGAACTCCTCAATGCAATCCGGGCGGTATATGCCGGGGACTCGGTCCTGCATCCTTCTATTACAAAAAAGGTGCTCCAAACAATAGGAACATCAACCCCGCATACGACAGTAAATAAGCGGGTATTAACTGCGAGAGAATTGCAGGTGGTTAAATTAGGAGCACAGGGATTGCCGAACAAGGAGATTGCAGATAAACTTAATCTTTCAGTCCGGACAATTCAGACACACTGGCGGAATATTTTTGTTAAAATCGGCGTCAGTTCACGACTCGAAGTCATAATGCACTGTCTAAAACTGGAATGGATTACTCTCGACGAATATGATAAAAAAGGAACATATTGAATCAAAAAAACATCACACCTCCTTATGTAATCCGTATTTTTGGATAATCATCGTTCTTTTTCTTGTGGTGATAATTCTTCATTATCCTCATCTCCATCTTATTCCGGTTAAAATAGAGATAAACTCTTATCTTGGTCTGGAAAGACATGCCCTGGAAAGAATATTATTACTCATTCCCATCTCTCTTGCATCGTATATTTTCGGACTCCGTGGAGGTGTTATTTCCCTTTTCACCGCACTTATCATCATGATACCGAGGGTAGTTGCTCTATCAACTCATAAGAAAGACGCCTCGTTTGAAACAGTTCTCACAATTGCGATCGGTTTGCTTATTAATTGGTGGCTTTTATCCAGGCGTAAGGAAATAGATTTAAGAGAACAGGCACTTACAAAGCTTGAAGAAAAAAAACATGAACTCCATAAAATGGGCAAACGTTTTCAGGAAATTTTCGAAAAAGCCTATGATGCAATATGGATTCAAAATGAATCGGGTCACATTATTTCCGCGAATCTTGCTACAGCGCTGCTTACGGGATATACATTACAGGAACTTAATAATAGTAATATCTCACGGTTTTTAAAACCCGAAGCAATACAAAAAGCACAAGACCTTGAAATAAAATTGATTAATGGCATTAATGTACATCAACCATACGAACTGGAAATAAAAAAAAGGAATGGTGAGGAAGCGATACTGATGATTACAACCAGCCTTCTTGGAAATGAAACCACACCGGTGTTCTTAAAAATCGCCCGTGATATTACCGACGAAAAAAAAATGCAGGCACACTTAAGACTTTATGCAGACCAGATACATACCGCATATGAAGAAGAGAGAAAACGGATTGCCAGAGAGCTCCACGATGATACGATCCAGACCCTGGTATCAATTTCCCGCAGTCTGGATAATTATATTACAAAACTTGATTGCAAAGAAAAAAAAATATCAGAACCTTTGGATAATATTAATAACAGTATTGATGATGCCCTTATCAGGATACGGCGTTTTGTTCATGATCTGCGGCCCCCGACACTGGAATACCTGGGACTCATTCCGGCTTTAAGAGAATTAGTTCATGAAGCCCGGGATCAATCAACCATTGAAATCAACCTTTCATTTACAACCACACAATTTCCATTTACCAGGGAACAGGAGTTACTGATATACAGAATTATCCAGGAAGCCTTGAGTAATATCCGGAAACACTCACATGCGACGAAAGCTGATATCAGCCTCCTTGCAAAAGGCAAAGAGATTATGGTGGAAGTAAAGGATGATGGGCAAGGTTTTGAGATAATAAATGGCCCGATGTTTCTCGAAAAGGGCAAGCTTGGTCTCATGGGCATGAAAGAACGATCCCATCTTCTGGGTGGTACGCTGGATATTTCATCGAAACCCGGAAAGGGAACCACCATTACCTTGCATCTTTAGTCTTGTAGTTCATCCATAGAATCGATGAAACCAGTCTCGGATACAGCCGGCTGCCGAGGTCCTTGCCTGTGTCACTTGCGATTTGGTCGGTGGCAGCGAAAAGAGAACAGGTATCTGCCTGCCAGGAGGCATGGATTCTATCCCAGGTATCCCAGGCATCGGTTTTAATCTGCAAAATATTCCGGGCGATATATTGATTGAGAATAATTTTACTCATCCAGGTATTCGCACTGGTAGAAGAAAGTTTCCATCCCCCGGAGGTTGCATCAATACAGACACCCGGTACTAATACATTTTCAAGATGTTTTTTTAACAGCTGTATAAATTCTTTATACCTGCCTTCCGGGGAAACAGCATCTTTATCTCCGATAATATAGGGATAAATAAGCCCCTCGATAGCTGGAATAATCCTTGATGTGTTCCCATTTTCAAAAACCGCGGGGATATAGCCTTGTTCCGGCTTATAGTGCCGGATAATGTTCACGGAACATATCCGTGCTTTATCTTCTGCTTGCGCCGAAAGTTCGGGGAGAGATAACCGCGTAAACAGAGCAGCGAGGTTGATGTATGCTGCCCAGGTTTTCACTGCAAGATAGAGATTGTTTGTTGCCTGTCCGAGACTTTCATCCAAACTATCGTAGGTCGTAATCTCTTTTCCGCCTTTACACCGGACAGAATCTTTATCCATGATTCCGTCATTATTGGTATCACGATTCTTCATGGAAGAAAAAATCGCTTTGAATGTTTCTTTTTCATCATAAAGCCACTCTTTATCCCGGGAGAGGACGGAATAATAACTCGCGGTTAATAGCCAGTTCAAGACTTCTTCATAGGTCATATAACTGAAATAACCGGTTTTCCCGGACATTTCATAGGCTGAATGATGATCCGGTGAAAACATATTCTTAACACCCTGGTCGTGACAGAATCCGATACCGGCTTCCGGATTTCCATTCTGGTCATCGGAAATATAATCGTTATAGCTATAATGTGCTTTAAAAGAATCCAATACATTCCTGACTGTCCAGGGTGAAAAAATCATTTCCCAGAACATCTGATCGATCACAAGGTCCAGGGTGTTTATAATCTGGTATTCACCTTCATTTACAATAAAAAGAGGATTATTATGAATATCTATCAACAATTCGGTATTCGCGAAATAGCTATGGGAAAAATGAGCGATCATATATTTTTTATATGTATTGAGACCCGACTCTTCCAGTTCAGTATCCCGCTCCTGTGCCATGCTTATGTATCTCTTTTGATTTTTAATCGTATAATCGAGAGTCTGTTCCAGGGTATCAAAACAGGACGTATAATAATATCTCGCTCTTCTGTTGGTTGTGACATACCCATCCTGATATGTTGAAAGTGCGATAATGTATTCTCTTTTTTCACCGGGTTTGATATGAAAGAGAAGTCCCCCTTCATTACTCAGGCGGTGTAATTGATTCGTCCGGGAAAACAACTCGTTCGTCACACGCCAATCAATAATCTCCTGAACAGAATCGTCTTTTTTAACCCCAAATCCGTATTCCGTACCATATGCCGCTCCTGACAGCGAATCCTCACAAACATCCGAGAGGGGGCGTCTCATCCCCTGAAGAGCGAAAATACCGGTCATGGGTATGTCCGATTCCGAATTATCGAATTCGATCGAGGCTACTATCGAAGGATTAAGCCTGAATTTCAATTCGATTGGATCAAGCTTCCCCGGTTCCTGAATATATCCGAAGGGTGTTATAAGCCGGAATACAAGATTTTTAACAATCCAGGTGTCTGTAGCCCATTTTAATTCCCGCTTTATTTCTTTTTCCCTAAAAAAAGTTATCGATTCACCCGGATGATTGTCTCCCGGTTCTGCCTGATCTCCGGCATATGCTTTTTTTTCATTTTTATTTTTACTATCTTTGACAAATGGGAGAAGATATAATGGCTCGTTTTGTCTTTTATACCCGATATAGACATTATTTTGAGGCGGCCGGACATCACCCAGGATAAAGCCACCTCCCTCTCCAATCAGCCCCAGTACAAAGGAAGAATAACTCCCCCATGCACTATGATGGGAAAAATAAGAGATTGAATCCATTTTTCCATTATTGTCGGCAGGAACCGACTTCCGATTTTGTCTATAAGGTGTATTGTCGGCAGGAGCCGACTTCCGATTTTGTTTATAATGTGTATCGTTACTCATTTATTAATACCTCCGTATCTCGTGATTCAGTCCTCACAATCGTTTTTGAGCATTTCATTTTCTGCTGCTCCGGATTCGTACAATCAGAATAACCACAGGTTATTTCTTTACCGAGGGTGCAGTTCCCGTCATTTTTAATGTACACAATTCCAGGAGATTTTTTATTAAAAACATTCCTTTTTTATGATTTTCTCTAAAGATTTCCTTCGTATTTTTTTTAGAGATTATGTAAAGGAGAAGAACATTGTATTTCCGTATTACGTCCTGATCCAGGTTTATTCTTTTGTTTTTATTTTAATAGAGAGAGTTAACCAGTAAACCTTCTAAAGCCCAATAGTATCTTTATCTCATTGTGCTATAGGATTATTGTCTTAGAAGAAAAAATAGTTATTTTGATTTATTTTTAAACCAATTAATCGCAAACTCCCTTAATTCAAAGGCATTTGAAAGATCAAACTTAATTTTGATATTATTCCGGTGAGTTTCGATGGTTTTAACACTCACATTTAATTTTTTTGCAATGAGTGCGGGTCCCATTCCCCGTGCAATAAGCTGGAATATCTCAAATTCCCGGTCACTCAGCTTATCGACAATACTGGATGTGGTATAACGCTTTTTCGATATTCCTATCATCATCCTGCTTTTCATGGCTTCACTCAGATATATTTTTCCCGCAAGTATCTGGCGTATCGCATTCAAAACTTCATTTGAGGCTTCTTCTTTCATGATATAACCGTGAGCACCGGTGTCTAAAGCCCGCTTTGCATAGAGTGTTTCGTCATGCATGGAAACAACGAGAATATATAGTTTGGGATATTTATTTTTTAGTTTGCGGATAAGTTGAAGCCCGCTTATCCCTTTTAGAGAAATATCGACAACAGCGAAATCAACCTCTTTCTGTTCCATTATTTCGAGTGCTTCTTCCGCGCTGCTTGCTTCCGCTACAATAGAAAAATCTTCCGTATCATTTATAAGATAAACAAGACCCTCACGGGAGATTGGATGATCATCTACTAATATAAATTTAATTTCCTTCATCACCATAATCACATTTTATAATTTTTTGATGGTATTGTACAAGTAACAATTGTTCCATTTTTCCCATTTCGTTTGATTTCGAGTTTCCCGTCAATCATATTTGCCCTGTATTTCATACTCTGAATCCCCATACCCCCGGATACCAGGGAATTCAGACTGATGCCCACACCATCATCTTTAATGATCAGTTCCATTTTCTCCGGAGTAGAACTGAAATTTATCTCGATATGATTCGGATTTCCGTGACGTACCGCATTAAGAGCAGCTTCCTGGGCAATCCGGTAGAGTTGTAATGTCAATAAATTATCATTGATTTCAATTGAAGAAGCACAGTTGATAGTACATGGAATATTGAATTGAATTTGAATACTATTGGAAAGCTCTTCAAACATCACATCCAGTCCATTATTCTCAAGTCCTGTGGGATACAGACCTTTTGCCAGGGCTTTTGTCTTTACAATTGTATTTCTTATCAGTTTCCTTAAATAGCTTGATTTTTCCACATTATCCGGATCGAGTTTAATCAATTGCTTTTCGATGATACAGGCTATGGCCGCCATACCTGCCATATCCTGGCAAATATCATCATGGAGATCCTGACCTATCCTTCTCCTCTCATTTCCGATCGCCTCCAATACCTCTCTTTCAAGTTTCCGGCGTTCGGTAAGATCATAAAACCCGGAAAGGATACATTCCTCTCCTTTAAAGACCATTTTCTGAAAAGAAGAAATAACCCAGAAGGAATCCCCGCCCTTTTTATGGGCGGAAAGTTCTATATTCGTTAGATGATCTTCCGTCTTCAGGCGATCCAGAATTTCCTGAATATATTTTTTATCATAAAAGAAATCCTGAAGCTTATAATGCCATTCATTTTCCCCTTTTATTCCCAAACTCATACAAAAAGGCATATTCGCGTAAAGGATACTCCCGTCTGTCATTCTGGCGATAACCAGGGGGATGGGAGTTGCCTCGGTAATAGCACGGAGATTTTCCTCACCCTCTTTTAAACTCTCCTCTACTTTCTTTCGTAAACAAATCTCTTCTTCCAGTTGTTTATTCGATTTGGTAAGAGCTAATGTGCGCCGGGCGACCTCTTTTTCAAGATTATCCGCGTATTGTTTAATTTCTTCCAGGAGCAAGGCTCCTTTTAATGCGCTGCTTATCTGCCGCCGCAATATCTCAAAAATAATCGGTTTATCCGGAATAATCTCGCAAAACAAAAAGCCGATCTGGTCATTCTGGAAATAGAGGGGTTCCACGATCATCATCATTCGTTTTTCTTTGTGAAAAATACCGGGAGGCAGGAGCTCTTTAATGGGATAGATTCTATGCTCTTCTTCTATCGATATTCTTTCTCCATTATTATAAGCCAGGAATAATTGGGCCTTTTCAGGGAAATTCTCACCAATTTGATACAGAGAAAGATAACATTGGGGAATCTGTAAATCCAATATGGCAGAAAGAATCGCGTTTATGAGTTTATCAATATCAAAGGTGGATATAAGAGAGTTTCCAATTTCTCTTAACCTGTCTGTCCATTTGCTCAATTGGATTCGTTTAAAAGCCTGGTACCTGTGCAGGGTATCCCCGATAAGCATACGCGCCTGTTCGCATCGGTTCTCCACTGCGGCGAGTTCTTCTCGTGTCAGTTCAAAGCCTATGGCGTAATTTCTTATAAACCGGAAAATCCCGGACCAGAAGGTGACATCAATATCTTTAATAACATAATCCTGGAGAATTGTGTTTAAAAGTGTGATGAGGTAATGTGATTCATTGTCTTTTATATCCAAATAAAAAGCCTCTACGAGGTTTTCGACTTGTTTTTTCCCCAGTTCCCGGTTGAAAAGTTGATCGGAATTCTCCTCGATTGATTCAAGGCATTCTGCGACAATTGTATCCTTTTCATGTAAAAATCCGGAAAAAAAAGAGACCCCTTTTGATGAGATATTCTCCACCAATAATTGCTTAAATTTATGGGAGAAACACCCGCATGACTGCCGCAGAACCATCTTTGAAGGGAGTACAATATTGGGGGGAGTGTCTTCGTGATTAATTATCTTTTTAATGAATTGCAGACTTGTACGTCCCATTTTATAGACCGGCTGATTAACTGTTGATAACGGGGGTGTGTAATTTTGACTTTCACGGATATTATCATATCCCGTGACGATGACTTCGCCGGGAACTTTAATCCCCCGGGCCTGAAATACCTCGAGAGCGCCGATGGCCATGGAATCACTCGCCGCAACCACAGCATCGACAGGCTCTTTTATCTTATCCAACAGCTCACATATCGCCCTGCTCCCGGCATCCTGTCTGAATTCCCCATTCAAATAGACAACCTTCTCTATTACCGATTCATTCTCTTTCATTACCTTCTTGAATGTTTGAAGCCGCTGCTCTGCTTCCTGGTGCTTTGCGGGGCCTGAAAGAAAAGCGAATCGTTTGCAGGAATGCTTTTTTACAAGATGTGTAATGAGTTCGTATAATCCGGATTCATTATCAACAATAATATTCGGGATATTTTCCAGTTTGATGCCGATGCTGACAACCGGGAGGGGATCATAGGAATGAAAAAAATCTATGAGTTCTTTTTCCGTAATTGCCTGCCCGATTGTGCTTGATAAAATAATAATGCCATCCAGATTTTCTTTTCCCGCGATTTTATAGAGTATATTACCCTGATATTCAAATCCGTAGCGGGATTGAATGATTGCGCCGGGAAAACAGATAACATTCACATCGAGTTTTACCGCTTCGTCGCAGATTCCCCTCCAAATTTCACTCTGGTATTCATAATCCAGGTTAGAGACAAAAAATCCGATGGTAATCCTGTGACGTTTCATGAGTTCCCTTTTTTTTGCATCAGCAATTCCCGGTTAACCGGGGAATAATAGTTTCCAATAATAAAAGAGGACAAGTAAAAGACTCGAAATGAGGGTCATACCTGTATAAAAAATCCTCCCGAAAAGAGTCCAAAAGTTCTTTATCCATCCGAGTACACAGAACGGAACCAAAGCACAATTAATGACAAAGGTACATCCGATAATGACAAATGGAAAAACCGGCAGATCGGAGAAGACAATATCACCACTCATACCCGTAATGAGACTTATAAAAAAAACAACATACGAAATCAAAAGAGCGAACCCTGCAAGGCCTGCTATCTTTTCCAATCCCTTTGTGATATGTTTTTTCGAAACCATGGCCATGATCCCTGTGGGCCTGATCACAATCCCGGAAAGAATGATTAACACCATGATAACGAGGAGAAAAATGAACAGGAAGGGATTTTCAATGAATGGCCGTTTGTGAAACATAAAAACCGGAAAGTCATTAAGCATAAGAGACGTGACCACTTGGTCAGAGTTCTCAAAAAATACATATTTATCCGTTCCACCAAAACGCTGGAATATATTCTTTTCCACTTCAACATACCTGTACACCTTTTGATCGAGAAAATTGAGAATATCAAGACTATCAGGCTGCCGGGAAACTTTCACCTCAAGGGTCATCCCCAGGGACATCAATTTCGTCATATCCGATTCGGAACGTCTGTTACAGATGTAAGATCCTGCAAATCTATTTAATTCCCGGACGGATTTCGTGGAATATCCTCGTTCTTCTCCGGTTGGCGTCGAAAAAAAATGATCCATAAATGCATTGAAAAGGGCAAAATTTGCCTGCATCCCCGTAGCAGTATTTGTCGAGACAACAAATCCGAAGTCTGATTCGGGAAACAATCCCGCAAGGCTATGAAAATAAATCGTGTCGCCCCCATGGGCGATGATTCGTTGTCCATGAGTATTTGCTTCAATAAAACCGTGAGCAAAACCGTTCATCCGGGGGTCCTGCTTGTAATGGGAAGTATGCATAAAATCGAGGGTCTCATCCGACATGAGCCGGGGACCATGTTTCAGATGAGATAAGCCAAAACGTGCCATATCTGTTATACTCATGGAGACTCCTCCGGCAGGGGCACCCTGGACAATCTCGAAATCTTCTGCCTGAAACTCATCTTTTATACGAACATACCCTTTGGACATAAAAGGTTGTAATTTTTGGGGTAAAGGCTGACGAAATGTCGAATACTTCATGTTTAGGGGGGTAAAAATATTTTTTTCCGTATACTCTTCAAAGCCCATATTACTTACTTTTTCCACAATCAAACCTGCAAGCATGGTCCCGAAATTGGAATACGCAATTTGTGTGCCCGGCGGCCAGATCTGCTTCAGTTTTTTTCCCCGGATGATGGTTTCGAGGGTCTTTATTTTCGAGGGATCTTTTATGAACAGACCGATAAGATAATCTTCAAGACCGGGAGTATGGGACATGAGATTTTTCATGGTGATGGGGAGAGCATTTTTATCGGTAAACTCAATATCTCCAAGGTATGTTGCTATATTTTCATCAAGGTCGATTTTTCCCGCTTCCACAAGCTGCATCACCGCCGTCCAGGTAAAAAGTTTTGAGATTGATCCGAGGCGGAAGAGCGTTGTTTCCGGATCAACGGGGATCTTTGCATCAACATCACTGTAACCAAAACCAGCCTGATACACCACCTCCCCCCGGTGAATGATTGCGATACCTAATCCGGCGAGGGTATGCTCCTTCATAATGTCCGGGATCCGGTTTTCAAAAAAAACAGCAATATCCTTTTTTTCTAATGATTCACCAAAACAAGGCAGAAGAATGGACATGACAATAAACAGTAGTAACAATTGTTTCATAGTTTCTCCGTCATTATGTTTCCGGGCTTATTGAGCCGGAGAACTGGATGTAATTCATTATTCGAAATAGTCTCCATATTATATCATATTTTTTTTTAAAAAAATAAGAATTAAAAAAAAAGTGGTTATTTAAGTGAGCTTATCAATTACTTATATTCCCATAATCGCAAACCCGGGATCACTTTAAAATGGGAATCAAAACTGATTAATACGGATCCTGTTTCTATGGAATGAGCAGCTATCCATACATCATTAATCGGGATTGGTGTTCCCGCCTGTTTTAATTGTAGTTTAATCTCAGAAAAGATAGATGCTGTTTCTTCGGTTGCATCCAGTATCCTGGTATGAGATTTGGATAAGAACTTTCGTAATATTTCTCTATTCCAGCGATCTTTTTTTCCCCCTCGAAATCCGATATAAAGCTCTGCTATCACAAAAATCGACATATAGACAATATGTGCATTTCCAAGAATATTCAGTACCCGCTCATCTTTGGAACAGAGCCTGCTGTAGGCATTTGTATCCAGGAGTATTTTTGTCATTTCCAATCCTCCGGCTGCACTTTGTTAAGATCTGCGATATTCTCGTTGAATTCCTTTTCATCTTCATCTGTCCAGATTCCGTAAAATTCCTGATATTCCTCATTAACAACCTCATTTTCTCTATTCTTAAGTCCTAAAGCCTTCCTGAGAAGATTTTGAATGGTTTTATTAAGGCTTTTCCCCTCTTTTTTAGATTCCTCCCGAATTAAGGTTTCAAGTTCATCATCAAGATTATGAATAGTTATGGATTTCATTCGACACCTCCGGGCTTTGAACTATTAATGGATTACTATGGTTCAAATATACCCCATATTTAAGATAGTTACAAGATATTTAGAAATTATTTAATGTATAGATTTTGATATTAAAGTGATTCTCAAAAAATGCATATTTATTATAGTAGAATCTTAGATGAAAAATAATCCTAATACAAATAACGTATAATAGATTAGTACACACAAAGTATTACCTGTTAAAAAAAATGGATATAAAGTATACAAAAAGATGAAATGAAAGAAAACACACCTAGGTAAGGAGAATTTTACTATCTATTGAAATTAAATTTTAAAAATTTGCTTTATAATGAGGTACGGTATATGAAAAAAAATAAAAAGGAGTAAAGGATGAATAAAATAAGGATAGGAAAATTAATAAAAACACCGCTTCTATGTATCACTCTCATATTATTTTTGCTGCTGCCTGTATTCGTATCGGCCCAAATAGCATCGGGGCCCAAATTCTTGGGAAATGTCATCGCCGGTGATATCCCCGACAATTGGACCACCTACTGGAACCAGGTTACTTCGGAGAATGCCGGGAAATGGGGATCCGTGGAATCGAGCCAGGACAACATGAACTGGAACAATCTGGATCTGGCATATGATTTTGCCAAGAGCAATGGATTTCCATACAAACATCATACCCTGGTCTGGGGAAGTCAGGAACCGGGCTGGATCGGCGGCCTTTCACAGAGCGAACAACTCGTCGAAATCACAGAGTGGATTCAGGCTGTAGGCGAACGGTACCCGGATTGTGATTTTATTGATGTTGTCAACGAGCCCCTCCACGCCCCCGCTTCGTACCGGGCTGCTTTAGGCGGGGACGGCGCAACAGGCTGGGATTGGGTCATCAAGTCCTTTGAATTAGCGCGGCAATATTGCAACGGGAAATTACTCTTAAATGATTACGGAATCGTCAATGACGAAGTGCAGACAGGAAACTATCTTGAAATCATCAACCTGTTAAACGACAGGGGGCTGATTGACGGGATCGGCGTCCAGGCCCATGCCTTTAATCTCGATGATTACGCCGCAAGTCTCATTACCCGCAACCTGGACCGTCTCGCTGCAACAGGATTGCCTATCTACCCTTCCGAGGTTGATTTACGCGGCGATGATGCCACCCAATTGCAGCGGTATCAGGAAAAATTTGCCGCCCTCTGGGATCATCCGGGGGTCAAGGGAATCACCCTGTGGGGTTATATTCAGGGCACCATCTGGCAGTCGGAAGCATGGCTTGTCTCTTCCGGTTCCATCGGAGCCACCGAACGCCCTGCCATGCAATGGTTAAAAGAATATGTGGGCGCATCATCTGTCACCCTCGCGCCGGGAGAAACACCCACACCGACTCCCTCACCGACACCGGAACCGACCCCGACACCAACGGAAGTTCCTGTAGATTGTTCAGGTGCTGCGGAATGGAGCGCCGGTGCGATATACGACAGCCCGGGAACACGGGTCATTTATAATGGTGTTTTGTATGAAAACAACTGGTATACCGCCGGAGATAATCCCGAGGAAAACTCAGGAGACTATGAGGTCTGGACCCGCATCGGCTCATGTGGTGCAACCGGGGAAACTCCCTCACCCACCGCTGTCGTAACAACGGCTCCAACCAATCCCCCCAACGTCACGCCAAATCCGGGAACCCTCGGCGACACCAATTCCGACGGAGTTATCGATATTGTCGACGCACTCCTCATCGCCCAGTATTACGTTGATCTGAATCCGGTGAACTTTAATCCCGATGCAGCAGATACAAATTGCGATGGAAATATCGATATTGTGGATGCATTGTTGGTAGCACAATATTACGTAAGTTTGATTACAGAATTCTGTTAGTGTGGAGTTTTTGAAAAATACTCCAAGCCCAAAGCCCGAAGGACGTGCGTGTGGAGTTTTCGAAGAAAACTCCAAGCCCAAAGCCCGAAGGGCGTGGGTGTGGAGTTTTTGAAGAAAACTCCAAGCCCAAAGCCCGAAGGGCGTGGGCAGATATTGTTGATGCACTTTTGGTGGCACAATATTACGTGAGTCTGATTACAGGATTCTGTTAGTGTGGAGTATAAAGAAATTTCGAGCCTGTCCGGGGAAAACCGGGCAGGCTTTTTTTACGGGTGCATGTTTCGCAGCTGAAAAAGCCGCCGTATATTTTATTTTGCCATCGATAGAAAATCACTTCCCGGGGAAGTGTTCGTTTTGTTTTTAATTTTTATGCTTTTCTTCTATTGGTATATATGTTACCGGGGGCGTATGCTTTTTAAAAAAAGTTCTTGTTTCTTTATTCAATTTCCTGAATGTTTCAACAGTTATCGCGAATCCATTTGATGGCAAGAGTGCGGCGATATTAACATTATTTCCGATCACATCATAACGTTTCTCATTTTTGGTGCCTAACATACCGACTATTGCATCACCGAAATGAGCTTTCACAATCAAGCGGGATTCAAAATTATTCCGTTTATTATAATCATCAATTTCCGATTTTACTTTTAATAACGCGACAATGCCGTCATCAATATAATCTTGTGGAAAAAGTATTAATGCCGCATCCCCGATAAATTTAATGACTTTTCCCCGGGCATCTTCGATTATTTCCCCGGTAATTTCGTAGAAAACAGATAAGTAATGAAAAATTTCAAGTGCACTGTATTTCCTCGAAATTTTCGCGAAATTTGTTAAATCACAAAATGAAATTAATAGATTGGTTTGTTCCGGTTGTATCATAGAAAACTCCTTATATATTGCAGTTTGCTTTCAACGGTCTTTAAAACCCGTCAGTATGGTAAGGATTCACAAGCCCCTGTGTCTTGCAGTTTTTTTTATACGGCGACATTAATAGTGTAGTGCATATTTATAATAAAATCAATTGTATTTTTTCCAATTAATGAAGAACCGGGAGGCTGTTGCGTGTAGTTTCGCCATGAGTGAGATGTCGTAGATAACCACTCTTTTAATAATTCCTTTCTTCCGTTATTTTAACAGAAATTCTGATGTTTGCCGTTAATGTAAAATAACGATTATCATACGCTTCGTTCTATGACTGAAATTTTAAAAAAAAATCAAAAAAAAAGAAAGCAGGAGGAAACTTTATGCAGTTATATATAGTAGGGATGTAACGAATAAAAACAATGACAGGAGGGTGCGATGGAAAGGGAGTGTGTTCATGATTTTCATTTTGTGATGGATAGGAAGATGAAGAACAGGCTTAAGAGTGCGGATTTTTATCTTGAGTATAAGAGTTTTTCCGGGATAGTGGTAAAAATTGTGGAGGAGCTCTTTCCAGTGATACGGAAAGAGCACAAATGGGGAGAGCAGCGGATGAGCAGGTATGGGGCTGTGAGTGAGGATCCGGTGGAAGTCCGTGAGGGTGTGCACGTGTATTTTCCGGGGGATGTTTATAGAAAACTGAAGTTGCTGCACCAGGATTTGAATTTTTATAGTATTGCTCAATTAGTGCGTGAGTTAGTTGAGTTTTTCCTTGGGTTGGTGGATGTGTATGGAAGGGATGTTTTTAGAGTTTTAGAAAGGAATTTTGCCGAATGGAGATCGGAAGAAAAGGACACACGACTGACATCGCGGAAGGCGATGCGACAATTGTATAAAATAATTCGCTTTCTACCGGGAAAAGAGCGGCTCATTATTGTTTATGATAATCATTTCTCGCCTTTTTGGATACTGCGAATATAAAATAAACAACCCAAACCCTGCACAATCTGAGTAAAACCCAAAGTCACTTCCCAGGATTACCCCAAACAGTCTGAATTATCTCTGCATTATTGGGTCATAAGATATTGAATGTCCCGGATGTTTCAATTAATGAATCGGAAAACGAATCATCCGGAAAATAGTATTTGCATAGGTTCTTCATAATGATGTAGAGTATAAGTACATTTTTTTGCAGAAAGGATAAATAAAGATGCGTAT
>JAFGRV010000181.1 GCA_016934975.1 Spirochaetales bacterium
ATTGGTTTTTCACTTATTTTTACATTTAGCTGTACTTTGAGTGATTCTTCTCGACAGGAGAAAGAAGAAATAACAGCGGAAACTATGCAAACTGATTTTAATAATCTTGCCAGGGATTTGGCTGTCGAACTAAACAAACCCAATATAGCTTCTGATTTTTATGCACTATATGAAAATAAAAGCGGGGCAGACAACACTCCGCATAGAACATTAGATTCATTACAGGAATCCTCCCCGTCACTTATCAATAAAAATCTTATAGAAAGTAACTCCTTACAACAATTAAAGGATGACATGTCTCTTTACTACTATAATTATGAAACTACCCGGGGAAAAAATAAGGAGATTATCGTTTGCGCAGCCGATTACATAAAGGAAGAAAATGAAAATTATTCTGTGATTGGGTATGATAAAAGCGGAAATCTTTATGAAGTGTTTGGTTTGTCAAGTATTGCCTATGTCGTAAAAAATCAAATGACCATATCTGCAGAAACCTTTTTAAGTGACTATGCAATAGTCGGATTAGTTATGAAGGAAGGAAATGAATATGAAGATCTTTGTCAGGAGGATATTTCTCCTGCACGAGACCTCGGGGGCGAAGTTATTTATTTAAAAGATGTTTATTTTCATGATGTTCTGGAGACGTGGCTTCAGGGGAAACCTGAAGTATTTCTATTAGTCTTTGGTAAGGATAACAAGCAGTGGGCGATAAAAAATTATACAAATATTTTTGTTAAAAAAGATGTACTCTATTGTCATACTCAAGCACAATATGAATATGTACTTCAATGGAATACATCCGATATGGGTTCGAACCTTCTATTTTACTGGATTGAAGATGATTTTGACTGGAGACCTCTTCTTCAAAAAATAGATTTTAATATACCGAATAAATTTGTTTTAAAAGTCGAATTATCGGAAGACGTCACTACACATGCAGGCGGATTTACTACATATGATGATATATATGGTGACGCACTTGTTTATGGCACTAATGAATCAGGAGCAATTAGATATAGCACAGGTACTGTTAAATTCAATCTTGTATATTAATAAGATAGGAGATAAGGAGTAAACTATGTATAAACTTTATATAATTATTTTAGCCGTAATACTTTCTATCATGTTTATATCCTGTAATCTCTTCAGGAGTTCCAATGAAACCGGAAATGAAGTATCCCGGGAAATGGAACGTTATCAGGAAGCTATCGGGCAGATAACATCGGATTACCGGAAATTCTTTAATCAAAATCCATCTGAGCTGTCAACCTTATCTGCCCTTTACCAGACTACACGTTCCGGGAACACAACTCAGGAAATCCCCCTTCAACGTATTGAAGCAGAGGTAATCAAAAGGAATAATAAAAAGACTGAGTCTACCGGTGTCATAGATGACAGCATTATCGACAATCTTGTCCTCTACAATCATATTAATACAATTGGAACTGAGTTAAATGGAGATCGAATATTTTTTGTTGCAGGGGATTTTGTGACGCCGGAGGCAGAAGTTCAATTTGTTACAGGCTTGAGTCTAAATGGTGAAAAAGTGATGATCTATGGTAATGATGAAATTAACGAGATTGAGTTTGTGGATTCAGGGAAAACATTGACAGGCAGTGTATTGGAAGAAGTAACAATTTTTGTTGTTGCAATAAATGAAAGAGGTGAGAGTGAGAAGGAAGAAGCCTTGCAACCGGATAATGATCTTTCACGCCAGCTGGCAGATAATAAATTTATTTATATAAAAAAAGAGTATATGACTGATGACGAAGAACCGTGGTACAAAGGTAAGCCGGAAGTCTTTTGTGTTATTTTGACGAATTACGGTGTCTTGAGCTGTAAAAACATGAGTTGGTTTGATAAAATAAAAACTTATTACTATGAAAAAGTATCAATTTGCGAATGGAACCGGGATGATCTTGGAAATTATCTGACATTTGTCTGGATAGAAGATGATTATGATTGGTTTTTAAAAACAATTGGTATCAGCGGATCAACTGATAAAGACGGAAAGCTTATAGTTTTTCCTACAATTGTACTCGATTGTTATCCCGCGAGTCAGCCGGGCGGCTTTACTGATGCTGATCAAATAATGGGAAGTATCTCAATAAAATATTCCGAGAACGATAATATATCCTATACGGCAGATGATAATATTATATTTAGCGTGGGACATTAAGTAATTAACCGGCAAATTATAGAGGAAAACCTTTCAGCCTTAAAAACCTGAAAGGTTTTTTCTGTTTACCTTTCACTATCCACGGTTTTTGCATCAGTTTATATGAAGATAAAGAGTCAGGCAGATTATACGAAATTATGATTGAATTTTAACTGGTTTCAATCTACACTATTTAAATAATATGAGGGTGAGGAACTATTGTATTTGAAGTATGATAATTTACAAAAATTCTATTTTATATTATTACCTGTTTGAGTGATAACTCCATATGAATGAAAATAGTAAGACCGGAAAGAAATTCTCATTAATAGGCAGGTGGCCGTTGTTTCTTGTCCTTTGTCTCCTGGTTCTGATCCTGGTTCCCTGGCTTATAAGTATACTTAGTCTGAAAGAAAAACCGGATACACGTATTAAAAGTATGCTTCCCGGTTCTTTTGTAAATTTATCCGGGAGAGAAGTTTATTATGAAATTGCCGGACCGGATGATGGACCTGTTGTTGTCTTTATTCATGGTTATTCCAGCCATTCATTTATCTGGGAGAAAAATTTTTATTACTTTGCATCCCGGGGATTCCGGGTATTGCGTTATGATTTATTCGGCCGTGGATATTCTTCCAAACCTCTGGTTGCCAATGATCTTCCCTTTTTTCGTCACCAGTTGATGGAATTATTGGATAGTCTGGGTAATAAAAAACCATTGTATATAATCAGCCTCTCAATGGGAGCCCTGATCGCTGCTGATTTTTCGGCTGCAAATCCCGGGTTGGTGGCCGGATTGGCATATATTTCTCCGGTAATTGGTAATCATCTTTCAGTTGCCAATACTTTTATGAAAATTCCTGTATTGGGAGAATATGTGATGCATGTTTTCGGTACATCGGTAATTCGGCGAACCTATAAAAATATTTTTTCCAAAAATGATGATTCTCTTGATACATTAAAGGCTTTTTTGCGGCCTATGAACTACAGGGGCTATAAAGAAGCTCTCCAGTCTTCACTTCGTCATATTTTAAGTATGGATCCGGCAGCAGTTTACAGTCAGGTGGCTGCGTTAGGGGGGGAATCCTCTGTATTAATATGGGGCAAAAATGATAAGATCGTACCATATATTAATCACAAATTGTTCATGGATATTTTTCCGGACATACCATTTTTCACCATTGCGAATGCCGGACATTGTTCTCCATATGAACAGCCGGATGAGGTTAACCGGATTTTATTACAGTTTTTAACTCATGTACAATAGGTTGATATTATGCCAAAAGTGCAAGTATTTGTTTTTCCCGGTCAGTATAACTATTTATTTTTCTCAATCAAGGTAAAAATTTATTCTTCCCTGTTGCGGTAGAATTTATTCTTTGAAATCCCCGTCCGCTGGACTGCTTCCGGAACACTCCCGCAGAAAATGACCAGCCGGTCCAGCAGCCCGCTTTCAATCGTCTTCAAATCTATGGATCGTTGTAATAATGCGTCACGTAAGGTATCCAATGCCATCCCCATATTTTGTTTTGTCTCTCCATCCGCCAATATACCGGAAGCGGCATAATGGATATCCTCTGCCGTAATTACCGTCTTGCCCCTGTTATGTAAAAGCGTCTGAAATACCGTGTTATTCAGACAGCGGATGTTGCCGGGCCAGGAAAATTCTGATAGCTTTTGAATTACATCGTCACCGGTATACGGCAGATTCAGGTTATATTCATCACAATACTTTTTCATGAAAAATTCGAACAAGGGCAGTAAATCCTCCTTGCGTTCACGTAATGCCGGGATATTGATAGTGACAGTATTAATACGAAAAAACAGATCTTCCCGGAAACGCTTTTCTTTTACCGCCAGGTCCAGGTCCATATTGGAAGCGCATATCAACCGGAAATCTACATCTTTTGGTGTCGAACTTCCCAATCGCTCCACCTGCTTATCTTCTATGACGTGTAAAAGCTTTACCTGCAATTCCGGTTTCATTTCGCCTATTTCATCAAGAAAGAGTGTCCCTCTATCTGCCGATTCTATCTTGCCAACCCGTGCAATATGTGCTCCGGAGAAAATTCCTTTCTCATGCCCAAAGAGTATGCTTTCCATGAGGGTCTCCGGGATCGCCCCGCAATTGACCTTAATAAAGGGCTGTTCCCATCGGGGACTTAAGGCATGAATCACTTTAGCCAGTTCACCTTTCCCGGTGCCCGACTCACCAAGGAGGAGTACATTTACATTTAACGGCGCGATATCCGCAGCTTTCTGAAAAGAATCCTTGAGGCCGCCATGAATCCCTATTAAGTTGATACCATGGCGAAGCAGCCGGTTCTTCATGCTTTCAATCTCTGCTTCCAGATTCTTCAGTTTTTTTTTACGTGTTTTTTCCCTGGTATACAAGTCCAGTAATTCCTCTATATTGGATTTTAGAATTGACAGGTTCAGAGGTTTTTCAACATAACGGGAGACAAGGTTTTGATTGATCATCCGCTCCAGCAAGTCCTTATCTGCATAGGCGGTAAAAAGTATGCCAAAGCCGTAGCTATTTTGCTGCTTGGCCCGGATTAACAAATCCAGACCATTAATTTCCGGCATTTTATAATCAGCTACAACCAGATCGTAAAAACCATGACACAATTCCTCCAGGGCTTGCGTTGGCTTGGAAAAGGTAGTTACCTTGTAATCTGCATCTTCGAAGTATTCTATTATCTGTTCTAATAACATCTCCTCATCATCCACGACTAAAACTCTCGTATCTTTCATTTTACTTCTCCTTTCGTTAATAGAACACGGGTACCAATTCCGATCTCTGACTCGATATCAATTGTCCACCCAATTCTGTTTACCAGGGTCTTTACAAAATAAAGTCCCAGACCTGTGCCCTGTCCGGGTTTCTTGGTAGTAAAGAAGGGTTTATATATGTTTTTCAGGTCTGTGGATGCAATACCGCACCCATTATCCCGGACTATAATTCGTACATTTTCCTCATGTGCAATGACATCAATACGTAATGCACCTTTCCCCGTCATGGCATCGATGGCATTGACGATGATATTGATAAGGATATGGGATAAAGCATTTTGATCCACCTTTATAATCAATCCATCCGGGATATTGGTCTCTACTTCTATCCCCTGTTTCAGTTTATTCCGGAAGATAAGTAATGATGACTCGATCACTGTGCCGATATCCACAGCTGCCACCTCTGCATTATTCCTGTAAAAGATTGTGCGGAAACTCTTTATCAGTTCTGAAATTCTATCCACAGAAGAACTGATAACATCTAAATTCTTAAGGATTCGGTCATCCGGCTGGGCTGATATTTTCCTGAGCCTTTTTTTTATATTTTCCAGGGGTGCGGAGATCCCCCCCAGGGGATTGAGTATTTCATGAGAAATACCGGCAAACAACATTCCGATGGTAGCTAGTTTGTCCTTCTCGTACAGCGCCTGCTTCAATTGTTGATTTTCCAGATGGGAGTTGACTTTCAGTTGTAGTTCCCTGGCGGAAAAGGGCTTGTAAATGTAATCCACAGCCCCGGCAGCCAGTCCGGTCAATTTTGACTGAAGGTCGCTTTTTGCCGTGAGGATGATGATGGGAATATCCATAAAATCCGGATCGGCCTGAAGCAGTTCGCAGAAGCGGAAACCGTCCAACCTTGGCATCATGAGATCAGTAATAATCAAATCCGGTCTTGGAATTTTTGTTATTTTAGATAATCCGTCCTCACCATTTATAGCGGTAAAACAGTTGTAATCTTTTTCCAGGTTGATGGAAAGGTATTGCAGCATGTCGGGATTATCTTCCACCAAAAGGATCGTTTGCCGTATGATGTTAAAATTTTCTTCTGATAGTTTTCCGGAATCTATAATTTCAGGATTCTTCATCTTCAGACTAATATCCGGTGGAGGAGCAGTCTCTTTTTCATTCTCTATAAATTCATCCTCTGCATATGCTTCTTTTTCCAGCGGAAAGCTGATAGTGAACAGACTTCCCCGGCCGCTTTCACTTTTGACATCCACTGAACCATGATGCAGCTGAATGTAATCCATTACAAGAGACAGGCCGATTCCGGTTCCTTCGTACTCACGGGTGGAGCTTTCATCAACCTGATGAAAGCGGTCAAAGACAGATGAAAGCTGGTCTTTCGGGATACCAATACCTGTATCTTCCACATCAATCCTGGCGTGGTTATCTGTTGGATTCATCTGATGTAATCGCAGGGTAATTGAACCGCCGGGAGGAGTGAATTTAAAAGCATTATTTAATAAGTTGAAAATGATGCGTTCCAACTTCGTTTTATCGAAAAATCCTTCCAGCCTGAGTTTTTGAGTTTGAAAATTGAAATTGATTTTCTTATTAGAAGCATAACTCTGAAAAGAAGCAACAATTTGTTCCAGGAAAGGAACCAGATTCCCCCGGTTGACGTGCAATTTTTCCTTACCTGCAACTAAACGGGACATGTTTAATATCTGATTTATCAGGTCAAGAAGTTTGATTGCATTACGATGCATGATCGTCAGGTGGGAGATGCTGTGAGGTGGCAGTTTATCTTGTGTCTGATTTATGAGGGATTCCAGGGGACCGAGGATTAGTGTCAAGGGAGTGCGTAGTTCGTGGGTTATGTTCTGGAAAAATTGTGATTTCTGTTTGTCCAGAAGCTGGAGTTTTTGATTGGTCTCTTCCAGTTCCCGGGTCTGCTTTTTCACTTCTTCCTGTAGATTTTGTGAGAGGTAATTGGCAGTTTTATAAGCATCGGCATTCCGGTGAGCAATCACCAGGGAGTAAGAAAAAATAAGCACGACAACTCCAAAGGGCGCAATATGACCCGTCTGGAAAATACGGAAACTGAAAATAATATCATGAATAATAGTAAAAACAAATAAGCTCACACCGATCAATGATATGTGAGCTTGTTTTCGTCCGTTTTTTACTGCTTTAATGCAGCCGTATAGAGACCATCCGGCTCCCAGAATCATTCCCCCAAAGGTGACATAAAGAAGCAGCGGATTTGAAGTAATTGGTTTTACATTATTCAATGAAAAAATGATTGTGATAGCTGATAGAATTAAAGCAAACCAAATAAAAGCACTCTTAAGCTTAGGTGAAAATTCATCCGGAAATATAACTCGAAAAAAAGATAAAGCGGCAATTAGGCATATATTGATAATTAAAAAAATAAGTACATAACTGATTCTGTAAATTATAGCCGAAATAACATGAGGAAATATCTGGGGCAGAATCCACTTATTAATTGAATAAAATAGAGCAATACATAAACAGAGAATAGAGAAATAAAAACTGCTTTTATCTTCCTTGCGTTTCAACCAAAGAGAGAAATGGTAGAGAGCCATTATGAAGATGATTCCCAGTACAAAGATCAAGGTGAAATCCTGGAACCATTTAATTTCCATTAACTGATTATATTGCCCGATTTGAGGAGCCGTTTCAGGTCCTCCCAGATTAAAATCGTAAGCCGCGATTTTCCAGGTTACAATAATATTCCGGGATAGATCATTTGTCTCAATTTTATTTTTATTATCCTTTTTAAAGAGAAATGACGGAAATACTTTAATTCCCGGAAGAATATGCGGGATATATTCACTTTTAGACAACCTGGGTTTTCCTCTGGACATCAAAAGGAGACCATCAACATATAATTCATATGATAGATAACAGGAACGGAGATAAAGGGCTAATTCCCGGAAGTCGGAAAGATTTTTTATTTCTAAATATAATTCTCCAAGGCCCTCGGCATTAAATGATTTCTTATATCCCCAATCCAGCAATTTTTTTTGCCAGAAGGAAGGCACCCTGAGAAATCTATCATCCGTATCATCGGGTTCCGTATGTATGGGATTATCCTCTGTTCCATACCACCTGAACTTCCACTCACCTTCCAGGGTCACCGGACCATCTTTTTCAAAATCCCATCCGGCCAGGTCTATCACACCATTTTCCGCTATAGGCTGTGTTTTTTTTGAGTAAGCAGTTCCACAGGATAGAAACAGCCCGGGAACACACCCAATAAGGAAATAGATAAATAATTTTTTTATTAATAAACCCACAAACTACTATACCATGAAAATCATCTTTGCTCAATCATCGTTCTTAAAATCCGGTATTTCCCGGTGAATTAATAAAAGGAAAACAGAATCCCTTTGCACCCTTTAGCGAAATTGTGAATTATACCATATTAACGAAGATTATTGGCATCAAATACTTTTTCAGGCACCCGGGGCAATTCCACAGGTTCTGCAATTCGTAAAAATTCTCCGTAAACCCAGACAAGACCGCTTTTATTACAATATTCATCCTTGTTCTTATACTTTATACTGCCGTAATTATCAACAGGAGCCTTAATACAATACCAGTAATTTTCCCATTTTTGAATCTTCATTTTTTTTTCGGATTTTCCGACTACAAGGACCTCGGTATTTTTTTTTAAAAAGTTTTGCGCTCCCTCATCTTCCATCCCGGAGACAATTATCAGCTGTCTGCCTTTTAAAGAAGGTGCATCACGCATATTAAGATCATCCGTTGTAAAGGCTCTTAATGCCCCGGTGGTTATTAATTCATTTTTGTCGATTGTTATTTTCTTTCCCGGTTCGGCAGGTGATTGATAATCCCACACTTTTTTTATCTCGTCTAAAATATATACGGGAATATATTCCGTAAGGACTTGATAATTAATGAGTACCAGGGATTTGCTAAAATAGACGCCTGGAGAATCGGCAACAAAATCATATCGCAAGGTGCAGGTATCATGAGAGTTTTTGTCATGAACATCTGCGGGAAAATTAATATTTATTGTCCCGTCAAAAATATCAAAGGTCGTATCAACACCCCATCTTCCGCCCTGATTCTTATTTCGAAAGAGGACTGTTCCGTCGTCATAAAATTTTATGTAGGTACCGAATAAGAAATATCCTGTTTCAGGTCCCCATTCCGTATGAATAATATCAGTCTGTGATAGTCCGTGAAGATAGGGAATATATCCCATACATACAAGAATCAAAATAATCCGTAATTTTTTTTTCATGCTCCCTCTCTTTCTGTGTGATGGTGTATCATGAATTGTAATACAATTGTCGTAAAAAATCAAAGTCGTTTTAGTGGGATTGCCCGGAAATGATCAGTTGGGCTCTTCCCTGCAGGGGAACGATTACTCACAAGGGCGTAGCCTTCGGTTTTTTACTATTCAAAATATTCAAAGGCTTCTATTATATCCAGATACACACCGTCGAATCCCGCATCCAGGATCATTTTCAGATATGACGTATCATTCCCGAAAATAAGAGCCTGCCATTCCGGGTTCCAGTATTTTACCTTATAATTACCCTCCCATTCGGGATTCTCATCCAGGAGCCAGTCCGGCGGGTTTATATACCAGCTTAACTGCCAGTAGTACCGGTAATCTTCGGCTTCTCCGATACTCATATAACAGAGCACAAGGCGGGTTCCCCCGTTCGCCTTTGTTTGCAGGGCCGATATGTCGGCAGGGGTGAGGGGGTCCTCATCAAAAAACAGGTCGATGATAAAAAGATCGTAATTGGTCCCGGCTAAAGCAGTGACAAATTCCTCCTTTGTGTCGTAATTTACTGTGGGATCCAGGAGATAGAGAAAATTCCGGGCATCTGCCAATGTAATAATATTCGAAGCATTTACATTGTATGGGACCGCCGGGTACACGGGAATATTATCGAGATCCCTGTGATCCGCGGCAAAGGAAATGAATCCATTTAATTCATTCCATGAATAGGAATTATCCATATAACTATGGGTCCCGCAATAATCGGTGACAAGGACTTCCACACCATTGTCTTCATATAAATTCAAAAAATATAACAGGTAATTGGTATCACTCTCCGGGGTGATGACATCATCATCAACATAACCATAAAATAGATCTTCCTGACCCGCGCCGTCAATGGCGGAAATATAATCCATAGCAGGATCATCATCTTCATTTCCGCTTATTGTCCCAAGCTCATGTCCATTTTGGGGCAGAATAGTAAATCCCGGATGTATGGTTTTTGCCCATACGCTGATGTCCCGGACAAAAGAACGCATATACTGTTTATAGATTGTATTTGTCGAACCATTATCATCAGTTCCGCAATTGATCATAAAAAAGCTCATTAAGACAATAAATGCCGGGATTATATGTTTTTTCATTTGTTTCTCCTGTACCACGTATAACATAAGTATACTCTATCACGGGGAAAAAAGTAATAAAAAATTGATGTGAGAAATAGTAATCTGAAATTTCCGGAATGTGCCTGCACAGGCTTCATTTATAATCCTTTTTTCTTAAATGAGTTTATATCATAGTTGTTGGTAACGCACAAGAAAATAATTTCAACTCTTTAAACAGGCAAGAGAGATGGCCTAAATCGGTCCGTAATCTTCGGTTTGTGGTCCCTTGAGAACTTCCACTGTCAGATTTTTAATCCGTACGTAGGCGCTTTCCACGTAAAAACCAATATGGTTTTTCTGCAAAAAGCAGGTATCTATGAGACTTAAGGTAATTTGTTTGTTGATAGAGAATTCGATGTAACCTCCGATAGCAATCACTTCCAGGCTGTAGGCCCTGCCCGGATGAGCAGTAAAGTGATTTATCTGGATATTCTTGTAATGAAAGGCCTTGTCCATTACATTGCCTTCATTCTGCCCCCAGGAACGGATCTGGGCAAAACCATTAATCATATCCAGACTGATGAAGTAGCCATTACCCTCTCCATCCATCCGAAAGCAGATCCCGAATTTTCCGCGTCCCTCCATACTTGCAACGCAGCGCAGCCGGAAATTTAAATAGGATTTTTTTAG
>JAFGRV010000182.1 GCA_016934975.1 Spirochaetales bacterium
CAGCCGGAAGAATGGAAGAGGGCGCCATGGATGAGACACCCGGGTGGACGTTGCTGCCTACAGGTGATTTCAAGCTGGCGGCAGCCGGGAGTGACGCGGCAAGAAGCATCGAACTGGCAATTCCACGGAGCGTTATCCCGGAATTGGATCCGGGGGAAGGACAAAGCTTAAGTATGCACCTCTGCATCAAAATGATCGATGTAACCACCGGATTTCAAGACGGTCTCCTGGATGCCTTTACCGGCACCTATGAAAACCGGATGGAATTTATCCGCTTCATTATGACAGACAATACTGTTGGTGTTGCGCGTTTCGCGGAGAATAAAGTGATTTTTTCCCAATCAGAATTATTTGAAACAGATACAGATTCAATAAATATCATGAACTGGGGCAATGGTCCGCTGGAAATTACGGGCTTTACTTCGACAAATTCCCATTTTACGGTGGAAAATCTTCCTTTAACAATCGGACCGATGGAGAATGCCGATATCATCATCGGTTTTACCCCGGATCAATACATAACAGAAGAAGGCACTATTACCTTACAAGGATCGGTATCAAGTATTGACGATACCATTATCGATATATCCGGAAGCACCGGCGGCGGGATCTATGTGAGTGATCTTCCCTGGATTGATATTACTTCCGGCCGTGTTTTTAAAGACATGGGAAGCAGCACAGCGTCTCTTAGAATCGGTAGTGAAGTATTTGAAAAGGGTGTGGGTATGCTGGCAGTTACCAATGACCCGGCCTCTGTGACAATAGACCTTGATGGAAATTACGAGACATTTTATGCAAAACTTGGCGTTCCCGTAAATGTCCGACCGAACCATTATATAGAATTTCAAGTTCTGGATGAAAATGACAACCAGTTGTATGTGAGTCCGCCGGTGACAAGTCCTGATGATGCTATCGAAGTGTATGTGGATATACAGAATAAACAATCCCTGACAATGAAAGCATCCTTAATCGGACCCAATTTAGGTGTGTTTGATTATGCTGCGTGGGGTAATGCCGTGATATTTGCTCGTTCATCTGAGGCAACGCCTGAACCGACACCTGAGCCGACACCTGAACCGACGCCCGAGCCGACACCCGAGCCGACACCCGAGCCGACACCCGAGCCCCGGAATTGCACCTGTCAGGCGGGATGTGAAACCATTGTTTTCATCTCACCCAATTTCACCAAAGACGGGACGGATAACCTTTGCTTTGAAGCGGATACCCTTGGAGATTACATCAACTCCTGGAACCTGGAAATCCTTGAAATCAATGGTGTTAATGTGACAAATCAGTATCTCTCTTCCTCTCAGTTTCCCGGAAAAATTAATGGCACGTATTATGTTTATTATAAAAGTAATGTTCCGTGGGGACATTTTGAGGCGAAACAGTATTAATACAATAATGTAGATTATAATCCACCCGGCAGGAATACCGGGTGGAATTTAAAATATGTTTTCTTAATTATTTACCTCTATTTCTTAAAAATAAATCCGGGGTATCCCTTTTTACATTATTAACCTGAAAACTGCCGCATTTCCTCCAACCAGGGATCCTTTGCCGACAGCTTATTGACAGCATGTGCGACGACACTGGCAAAGTAAATTTCCAGCCCACCCTGTTCAGGTGGAGCAGGCCAGATGAGCATGGAATCACCCAGGTTATGGGGGATAGCCCGTATCGGGATGCCATTACCGAAATCTACAGAGTAAATAGGAAATTTCGAAAAATTATTAATACACATGATCGTCGGTTTATCTCCGTACATTGCCGGAACATTAAAAGGTGTCATGAAAATATGATGATGAAAGGCTTCGAGGCATCATGAAATTAATTGCTCAAGGAGAGGTGATGGTTTTTGCTTATAAAGTGCCAGTCCCTGATGGATGGCCGCGGCTATTTTATCAGCACTATCTCCTGCTCTTACTTTAGCTGTGTTAACCACAAAAGTAGCATTCCCTGTAAATGCCGGGGAGATGCCGGTCAAGCGGGTCCGCATATCAATCATAGTTGCTTGAGTACAGGTGAGTGGTGCCTGGTAACCAAAAAGCCGTATATACATCCAGGTCAAATACGCACAGAGGACCTCATGGGTAGAGTGCATGAGCAGCCTGATTTTTGAGATAAATCCATTTTCAAATGAGCGAGATTTTGAGGAGAAAAATAAAAAGGACCGGTCCTCTTCAATATCCTGGCAGGACTCAAACTCGGGAGTATTTTGATTAATTTCCATGGAGACATTTTAAACCAACCCTGCCTGCGCAGGTCTGCAACAACCTCTGCTTTGGAACGTGTGACAGGCATAAATAACTGTTTCTGGGCCAAAACAGAAGTCTCAATTTTTTCTCCTCTGCAAAGCTTACTATAGTTCTGCACCATAGTATAATATGAGGCGCCATTAAGACAGCCATGAGAACAACTTATCCCTAATGTATATCCATTCGCCAACTGGGTCAGCTTTATACATAAAGGAACTTACCGGCCCTTTTTTAAAAGCTTCCTATTTATTGCATTCGAAAAAAAATCAATCCGATGGGTGTTCATATCGATTTCTTCCAAGGTAAGATCCGGACTGGAAAGTTTCCATACGGTAAGGGGCACTTATTCTCTGCTGCCCGTACAAGAACTGGAGCAGTAAAATTATTGATTATATTGATTTTTATTTTACGGGACATTTCTCCCCTCCTTTCAATCAATATATTAAGTCAATCGAATTCATTAATATCCTCTTTACTGCAACATTTGTTAAAAGGATAACCCGGCAAACTGATCTTAACAGTTCAGGAGTAAAAACCCTAAATGCAAATAACTTTTATTGACAAAACTGGTTTCTTAATGTATAATCCTCATACAATTATAAAAATCATTTAGAAAAGGGAAAATACATTTCAGCCGCAGAAAAAGCAGAAAATGATATTTTTACGGAAAAATTCAATATAAAATAAGCTTATTTAGTTGGACGGATGTATCGAGGGATTACATCGATTTAAATGGCAATGCGGTGCTGTAAAGATCGTCTTTTTGGGGAGTAGATGTTTACTTGATAGATAACTCAGACGAAGTATCATAATAATTCAAGATATATTAATTAATGATAAAAGTTTTATTATTAA
>JAFGRV010000183.1 GCA_016934975.1 Spirochaetales bacterium
CAACCGGATGTAATGTTAGGAGATGTGGATGGTGATGGAGAAATCACTATTGTAGATGCCTTGCTGACAGCCCAGTATTATGTCGATTTAAATCCGGTAAACTTCAACCCCGATTTAGCCGATGTCAATTGTGACGGAATCATTGATATTGTAGATGCCTTACTTATCGCACAATATTACGTAGATCTCATATCAAGTTTTTGTACATAAACATACAATTGTATCACGTCCCGGCCCCTTGCACAAACTCCATTTCTCCTGTACCCTTATCCCAACACTAAATGACGAAAGAAACCCTTCATACAATACACTACAACGATTCCCGGGACCTCTCATCGATTAACGACGAAACCATCGACCTTGTTGTCACTTCTCCCCCCTACCCCATGATCCAAATGTGGGATGACCTCTTTGTCCGGCTGAATCCGGAAATCGCCCCGGCTCTCGGGAATAATGACGGTATTGCGGCATGTGAACTTATGCACAGGGAACTGGACAAGGTGTGGGCGGAGCTTTACCGTGTTGTCAAAAACAACCGGTTTGTCTGCATAAATATCGGTGACGCCACACGAACCATAGGCGATAGTTTTCGTCTTTATTCAAATCATTCCCGGATTATTCAGTATTGTATGGGCCTGGGATTCGAGGCTCTCCCTCTCATCCTCTGGCGAAAACCGACTAACGCCCCGAATAAATTCATGGGTTCCGGGATGTATCCTGCGGGGGGGTATGTTACCCTGGAACATGAATACATTATTATTCTACGGAAAAAGGGAAAAAGGATTTTTACAACCCCCGGGGAAAAACAGAACCGCCGGGAAAGCGCCTGTTTCTGGGAAGAGAGGAACACCTGGTTTTCCGACATCTGGACCATAGCCGGCATGCGGCAGAAGATGAAGGATAAAGACCTGCGGTCACGGAGTGCGGCCTTCCCCTTCGAGCTTGCCTGCAGACTTATCAATATGTATTCGGTCTACGGGGATATGGTTCTCGATCCTTTTTTAGGCACCGGAACTTCAATGTTCGCCGCCATGGCCTCGTGCCGGAATTCCACGGGAATTGAAATCGAGAGGAATTTCCATCAGCCTGTCATACATTCAATTCACAATATAAAGGAAGAAATTAATCAATATGTGGAGAAAAGGATCGCCCGGCACAGGGAGTTTGTTGCCGGGTACCCGAAAGAAAAGCTTAAGTATATCAATACCCATTTTAATTTTCCTGTCATGACAAAACAGGAGCAGGACCTTGTATTCTATTTTCTTGATACCTGTGATATAATAAGTGAAAATTCATTTAAAGCAAGCCATATTCCCATTCCCATGACACGGGATTTGATTGGTGAATAAGACGAATTTACAATTTCCCCGGATCTATGATTCAGGTTGATATAGGTAATACGGTTTCTGTTGTCAAAATAATAGATGTTTGAGTAAGATTATAAAAGGTATTCAAACTACGAAAGGAGTCGTCTATGAAAGTTCTGTTTATCGGGGGCACGGGAAATATCAGTACAGCCGTGAGTAAAAAAGCAATCGAATCGGGGTACGAACTCTATCTCCTTAACCGTGGTACACGAAAGGTCACTATTCCGGGGGCACATCAGATGACCGGGGATATTTCACAACCCAAAACCTTACGGGATCACCTGAAAAACCATACCTGGGATGTCGTGGTTAACTGGATCGCTTTCACCGAAGAGGATATTGAAAGGGACATACAATTGTTTCAGGGGAAAACCGGGCAGTATATTTTCATCAGCTCCGCCTCGGTTTACCAGAAACCCCCGTCTCACCCTGTTATCACCGAATCCACCCCCCTGGCGAATCCTTTCTGGGATTATTCCCGGCAAAAAATCGAGTGTGAATTACGTTTAAATAAAGAATACCGGGAGAGTGGTTTTCCCGCGACAATTGTCCGTCCCTCCCTCACCTATGATACGGTAATTCCCGTTGCTATCGGGAGCTGGACCGATTACACCATCATCGACAGAATGAAAAAAGGAAAGAAAATAATCGTTCACGGTGACGGAACATCAATCTGGACGATCACCCATGCCCGGGACTTTGCAAACGGCTTTACCGGTCTCATGGGGAATATCCAGGTCATCGGACAGAGTTTTCATATAACATCCGATGAACTTCTTACCTGGAACCAGATCTATGAGATTATCGCCGGGGCCGCGGGAACAAAGGCAGACATTGTGCACATCCCTTCGGATTTTATATCAACTTTCAGTGAATCCTTAAAAGGAAGCTTGCTGGGAGATAAGGCATACAGCGCGATTTTTGATAACACGAAAATCAAAACCTTTGTTCCCGGTTATACGGCAAGGATCTCATTTAAAGAGGGATTAAAAAAAACCCTGGAATGGTTCGACGCCGGTCCCTCCCGGAAGATTATCCTGGAAGAAAATAATATCCTCATGGACAACATCATCCGGGCATACGAAAAAAAAGGGAAATGAACGGATCCTTAAAATCACACTTTAAAAATCATCTGAAATCTCAATAAAATTCTTCATTTTTCCTTGAATCCTGACTTCGATTATATTATCTTTAATATGGCCTTTTTAATAATTATTTTATCATTGAAATGGAAAGGATTTATTATATTTTTTTTATTCCATTTCATTGATAAGCAGCGAGGAAAGTACTATATTATATATGGGACAATTAATAATTAAAAAGTATTTAAGATTTTATGATTGATTCTTCATAATTATGAAGAGTGAAAGTAAAAAATTCATTTCAAAAATTAAAAATCACAAAAATTCAACTCACTATTAAAAAAAGAGATTTTAAAAACACGATCGGTGAATACGCAGGATAAATTTGTCATAAACATTTTTAGCTGCGTCAATGTTGCCAGGGGGATGCATTGGAGGATAAGAAGATGAGAATACAACACTTTTGTGCAGTCATGGTTTTAATCGGTATGTTACTTGTTTCCTGTAACCTGGTTGAATCGGGAACAGGAAATAAGGTTGATATCGAATCGCCGACAATCTCGGTCACCAGCCATTCCGGGGGTGAGACCTGCCGGGGATCAATTACCATCGCCGGAACATATAAAGAAGACCTGGAGGTCGACTATGTACAGCTTTCATTTGACGATGGCGCAACCTTTGACGATGCGACTTTCGCAGACAGCGAATGGAGCTATCCTCTTGACACAACAACAATGCCGGACAATAAATATAATATTATTGTCAAGATAAATGATCAGGCAGACAAAACCTCGGAGATTACGATTCTCCTTTATTTTGATAATCACCCACCGCTGGTTCTTGTTGAGTTTCCCCAAAATTATGAATCTACCTTCAATGGCGAAATTATAATACAAGGAAAAGCGGCGGATAAATATGGCGTGGCGAGTGTTAATGTAACATCTTATGATGCGGCGGGAAAAGCATTAACAAGACCTGCACGATTTAACACCCCGAAAATAGCACGGGGAAAGCAAAAAACAGCCGACGGGTCGGTCATCCTGGAAAGCAAGAAATCTTTCTTAGCCCGGCAGAAAATGATTACCGATCCCACAAGAGCTCTTGCATCGGGAAAAGAAAGTTGGAGCATTGTTTACAATAGTATAACAGATGTTCCCACGGCAGGAGAATATGGGTTCATGATCGTGGCAACAGATTTTGCCGGAAATCAAAGCACCTATTTCTTCCATAATGAGGATGTAAAAGATATTGCCGGTGCTTCGGTCATGCCATATGATCTTCATTTAATCGACATCGGAGATCCGGAACTTCCGGACCCTCTCCTCATAACAAAAGAGCAATTGGATACCCTGCGGAAAAATGATACGACGAATGAATTCCTCCTGCAGTTTGACCAATCTCTTGATATTCCCACCTTTAATTTCTCAAACCCGGTGGAAGGCAATACTGCGGAAGAGAATGCCTTTGGAGCAAACGCGAAAGCCATAGGAATGGTATTTGATGACGACGGGATAGATACCGATACTCTCTACATACAATTAACCGGTACGGGAATTGCGACACCAACATGGGTCCAGATTCCTCCCGCAAATATAAACGGAACAGGACTTTCCATTACATGGCAATATGATATTTCGTCTTTAGGAGAGGGCTCATATACATTACAGCTCATGGTAGAAGATGTCAACGGAGTACCCGCTACATCCAATACTATTCCCTTTTCCATAGATGAGGGGGCCCCGACTATAGAGATCACTTCGCCGTTAAACGGTTCATATGTAAGCGGGAGCTTTACCGTAGAGGGAACTGCCGATGATGGAGACGAAATAACGGAAGTCAGGTTATCCACTGACGGCGGCTCAACATGGGATACACAAACATATAGCGGGTCATCACATGTTGATTGGTCCTTTAATGTAACTGTGACCGGAGACGAAACAATGTCGGTCCGGGCGGTAGCGGAAGACGCCAGCGGTAAAACCGCGTCCTATAACATCCAGGTAATTTGTGATATCACCGGACCTACAATTTCATTTATCAGTCCCCTGAATACAAGCACGGTAAACGGCATAGTATTGCTCAAAGGAACCGCGTCAGACAACAGTTCTATTGAACAGGTACAAATCAGAATAGGGAAACCGGATTCGTGGCAAACACTCACGGGAATATATAACTGGGATTACTCACTTGATACAAACAGTTATACCGATGATGTATATGCAACAGATATAGATGATGACCCAATAACGGAAATATGGGAAATAAATATTCAGGTACGGGCAAGTGATAAAGCGGGAAATACTACCACAGTAACAAACTATACACTAAAAATTGATACGGATACGGACAAACCGACTATTAATATCATGTCTCCCTCTACCGGGCAAAATATCGCCGGACCGGCCCTTATTTCCGGAACAGCCTTTGATGATGACGCGATTCATCACATAGAGATGCAGATAGATGTGAACGGCGATGGTGATTTCGCCGATGCCATCGATTTTTATAACGGAACCTCCGGCACCCCGGATTCCGATACCAACGATAAGTTTGAAGATGAAACCCAGTGGTACACAATAAACGGAACAACTCTCTGGACACAGGAGATCAACTCTTATGGTGAATTGTATGAAACCGAGGGAGGTCATGACGGTACGATAATTATAAGAATCCGGGCGGTTGATACAAAGAACGGATCCACCCCGGATGTAGAGGGAAATTATCAGGAATTAAGCATCCACCTTGATGATACTATCCCCCATGTAGAAAACCTGAACCACTCATCCAGTGATTATGTCAAGGGTTCCTTTACACTCACAGGTGACGCATCAGACGATACATACATGGATTATATCGGGATAAGTTACAATGGCGGGGTCTCCTATACGGCAATAGTCGACAACAGTACTGTCCTCGACGGCTCTAAAGTCACAAAAAACGCGGATAATGACTTTGACCTTCACGTACTCATCGATTCCACATCATATATCCCGGAGAGCGGAATTCTTTACCTGAGGGTAAAAGTAATCGACGATGCCAATTATCAATCAATCAGCTACATCAACCTGAACGTCGATAATGAATTCCCCTCAGGCACATGGGACGCTGTAAATGTGAACCCCGACGATATACGGACAACCAGCGCCGATGTCCAGGGAACGGCAACAGATACCGGATCGGTCTCCGGAATCGACAAAGTGGAAGTCTACTTTATCCGGGGGGGAAATGTCTATAATCCGAAGACAGGCGCACCCGATCCCCAGGGAACCTATGACTTCGGAGACGGTGACGGTTCGGTCCCCTACACAACAGACACAAATTATAAGATAACTATCGACAACACCATAGAAGCGGGAAATGACGGGGGAATAAACGGTGACCTCGACGGATTCAACGAATCTCTTACCCGCGCCGGTTCAACCTACACCTGGTGGGCGGAATTTAACTCCACGAACATATCGGATGGAGCAATCGATATCCACTATGTTGTATTCGACAACGCAGGCAACGCGGACCACAACACGTTAACCGGTCTTATCGCGAATAATAAACCCCAGATCACCGGCCTCACCGTCGGGTATGATGTTGATGACAGCGGGGCCGTGCAGACAGGGGAACGGTTTTCCTATTCATCCGAATTTGACGCGGCGAATATGATCTACATCGCCATTTCCGCAACAGACGCTAACATACCACTTACCTACGAAGTGCTTCATGAAGGAACAGGAGGGAACCTTATTACTGCGGGCAATTCCGCGGAAATTGATATTTCAGGAGAACCGGAAGGATCTACAAGTTATCTCTGCCGGGTCACCGACTCAACAGGAGTATATACCACCATAAATGTAGAGGTAAATATCGAAAATAACGATCTCACGGATCCGGATGTAACAATCACTCCCCTGAGCCTGACAAATGTCGCGGACGGTCATATTGAACCGTTAAACGAGAGTAATCACGATGGTTCGGACCCGGATGTGAGCGGAATCATCACCATTACGGGAACAGTATCGGATAACAGGGCAATAGAATCTATCGATCTCACCATCGGGGGCGTTGGTCCCACAACAGTGGCCCAATGGTCCGGGGGAGAAATCGCAAGTATAAACGGTAATTTTGTGGTGGATGACTGGACCTTCAATGCAGCAGGACATACTGTAAATTGGACATATACCTGGGACACAACAGGAATTACAGGTCATGCGGGAAACAATATTGATATCGATGTGGAAGCAAACGATTTCACTCCCAATACCGGAATCGATACCCTCACGGTGGATGTTGTTCCTTATATTACCGATATCACATTAGATCTTGAATCCGGTACACTTCCCTACATTAAACGGACTGCTTTAGGAAAATACTTTATCGCTTACAGCAATAGCGGGACAGATACCATTATTATTAATGGATATAACCTTAATCCTAACGCCAGCGGCGTCACAGTCGGCACAACAGCACTGACTATCGTTTCACAGGATACAACCAACTACACGTGGGTGGAAACACGAAAGAATACCCTGGAATCGGGATACCTTACCGTAACAACAAACACCATCGACTCTACAAATAATAGTAACGACAATACGAAAACCCAGAACGACGAATCAAAAACATACTTCCCCGACCTGAACGACGATAGATATATTGCCGTATGGCAAATCGACTCTCTCACAGGATGGGAAGGAAAAACCGAGGCGGTCATGAAACCGAATGCAGGCCGGACAGACATGGAATGGATGTATGTGGATAATGGGAAAAATGTGTATCTGGGCAACCAGAGACTTACCTCTTCATGGAGTCTTAAAGGGGGTAATTTTGCCCGGAACGACGACGGAACATTCATGTATATTTTCCTTCATAACATGAACTGGGTCAGCGGTCAGACGAGCTGGGAATATCACGGCTCGGTCCAGTGGGGAAAAGATGTGGTAGATGAGGGCGGCGCCTATAATTGGCACAGGGCGAACACAAACCGTCTTGGCGTGGGAAACCTCTCATTTGCAAACGACGCCAATTACGGGTATTCACAAATTGTCATGGACAGATACAAAAACCTCACGTTTATCACCGACGGACCGGATGAGGATACGGACAATTTCGTGGCATATTTTGATAACGCAGCCGAATCCAGAAGTATTGTGTTCTGGTCATATAAAACAGGAAGCGCCCTTGCAGCACCGGATCAGGTAACCACCCTGGCAGGAGGCTGGACATCTAATCTGCAAAAATATGTCACCGGGAACACCGGAGCCAATTATGGAACGACCAATCTCGAGACAGGGATCCGGACACCATACACCGGAATCGGGAGAACGGAGATTACCAGCGGAGGAAATGACTCGGAACACTTTGCCATGAAATGGGACGACACGAACAGTAATATCTACCTTGCCTACTTTGACGGTACAAATTCCGCCCTTAAACTCGCATACAATACAGACCCGGTAAACAGTCCGGGATCCTGGACAACCAGGACAACCTCAATAGATACCGGTGCCGGAATGTATGTGGATATGGCAATCGATCCTTCAGGTGGTATCCACCTATCCTACTATGACGGTGCACGAAGTAATCTGAAATACGCGTACCTCCCATCTTATAACTGCGCGGACGGTGCAGTGGAAGTCTATACAATTGACGCACTTTTTACAAATGGTATGTATAACGCCATAAACATCCGGGATTTTGATGATACAGCCGGAACAGATTACAGACCGATAATTACAACGTCTTCTCTCTCATATGCCGGCACCCAGTACTCACTCAGAGTCTCATGGCCACAGAACAGCATTGGTGCGATAAGTGATGGCGCGAACGAGATATCCGGCAACTACTCCGGAAATTGGGAAGTAATGACAATTCCTGCGGTCACTGCCCCGGGTCAATCAAAGACATTTATTGAAACGGACAGCACCACACAATACGAAGGACAAATAAATATCGGCTATAACGGGAGCTATTTGGAGGAAGCACGACTCCTTGATGGTACGGATTTATATTAACTATCGAATAGAGAAGAGAGTGATAGTGGATATATCGATTGAAAGATTTCAATATAATTGTGAGTAGTAAGATAAGAGAGAAAATCACCTTCTTAGAGGGTGGTTTTCTCTCATTTTTTTATACGAAATGACATTTTTTACTACAAATCCATAGTTATTTAACTATAATTAATAGGAGCAATGAAACATAAAGGCTGTTTGATGCGGGGGCTTTTAACAAAAATGCCGGAAATATGTTACGGCACGGAACAGACTATGTATGGATAAGCAACATAGATAGTAAAGGAGAAATCCATGGGAACAAAGAGATTAGTGTTCTTTTTCATTTTAACTCTTCTTTTTAATGCTTTGCTCTTCCCTCAGGATATACCTGATAAGGGGAAAGACGCGAACATAGAAGAACCAAAGGCAACACCGGATAATGAAAAAATACAAAAGGATACGGCGGAAGATGCAGATGCAAAGAAAAAGGACCAGTACCGGTCTGTTTCCGGACTTGAAAACTGGAATTACAATTTTGATATTTCAGGATATACCAAAGGTATATACAATCTTATTATTAAAGGTACGGATAAAGCGGGAAATATTTATTATGAAGGCCCCTTTAATATTTATATTGATCCTAAGTCCGATCTTCCGGTTTTAAATATCTCGAACCCCAACCTGGGGATGCGGGTCGGCGGAAATGAACTCAATATCGTAGGCACCTGCGTGGATGACGACGGTACGGATTTTGTAGAAGTCCAGGTTGATGATATGCCCTTTACACGAGCGGAAGGCGGCGAATTCTGGTCATTTGTGCTTCATACCGAAACAATGTCGGACGGTTTACATACCATATCTGCACGGGGTACGGATATTAATGGATTACAAAGTGAGCCTATTACCGTAGAGTTTAATCTGGACAGAAAAAAACCCCTTAATGTCGTTACCTCCCATGAAAACGGTGTCCTGTTAAGCGGTAATGCGTCATTAACAGGATATTCGGAGGATTTAAATGGAATAAGGAAACTTTTATTAAGTACGGATAATGGCAAAACCTATGAAACTCTTAAAACAACCTATAATAAAAGTGAAAATAAATACATGTTCAAACTTACCATTGCCACAAAAAAACTCGAAGACGGCCCTCATGTTTACTGGTTTAAAAGTATCGACAAAACCGGATCCCAGGGTTTCGCCGCCTTCCTCTTTTTCGTAGACAATAAAAATCCGGAACTGGAAATCCTTGATCCGAAATTAAAACCGGATGAAGGTGAAGAAATCATGAAAGTAAACGGGGTTTTCCCGGTGAGCGGCAAAATAAGCGATGAACTTGGAATAAAATCTCTCCATTACGCCTACGAAAAAGAAGAAGGAGACATAACACTCATTCCCGGAAATCCTTACTGGATAAAAGAATTTGATTTTACCGGAGCCAAAGGAAAAAACGCGGCGATTACCTTTACTGCCGTAGATACCACGGGGAATACTCTTGTGAAAAAGATCGAATTCCCCCTGGACCGAGAAGCGGATCTCCCTGTCGTCAACATCACCTTTCCCATTGCCGAGACTGTGATACCCGGAGATGTCACTGTATCCGGTTTTGTCACCGACGATGACGCAGTAAAGGAAATCCGGTATTCAATAGATAAAGGAGATCCTATATCGAGAGAAACAACAGAGGCTTTCAGTTTTAAATTGGATAACCTTACCCCCGGAAAACATAATTTCACCATATGGGCCATAGATATCTACGGCACGGAAGGAAAATCAGTCTCCGTCGATTTCTTTAACGCGGGAGACTCTCCGCTTATCGCCCTCACAAAAGTCATGCAAAACTCAAACCCCATAGACTTTTATCCCGGAATTGAGATCAGACGGGATAGTGATTCGACTCTCATCGGGGAAATGATTATTTCTGATAAAATAGAAAACGCCGAATATACCCTCAAAAAAGGGGAACCCCGGAAACTTGTCATGAAAGGGATAGATCCCGAGGGCAAAAAAATATTTGAAATACCCCTTCCTGAGGATATTCAATTCGGTGTGGTTGATATTAGTCTAAAAATTGTGGACGAATACGAGCGGACCACGGAATATACAAGTTTTATATACATTACAAATGACACGAAAATTAATGATAAACCTGGAATTTATATTACCGACAGCCGCATCGATGCCAACGGCAAAATAAAAATATCCAAAGACAATCCATTCTCATTCCTTTTTGTCGGTGAAAAGATAAAATCCGTGGCGATTGAACCGGAAACAAGTATCGTAAAAGCATCAAACAGAGATAATTTAATACTCGTAAAATCGGCGCGGGATGGTGTAAGCGAACCAGTCAGGATCGTTATTACCACAATCTATGATGAAGTCTTTACATCTCAAGTATTGAGCTTTCTCAATGATGATATCCCCCCGGTGATTACGGTGAACAGCCCCGGGACAGGAGACTGGGTCCGGAATGAAATTGAGATAACGGGAACTCTTGAAGACTCAAGTACTATCACAAGTCTGCACTATTCAACAGATAACCTTAAAACCTTCACAGATATCCCTTTTAGCGAAGAAGCAGGCAAAATTATATTCAGCGGGAAAGCAGCACTCTCTACTCTTTCCGACGGGAATGTAAGTCTTTTTATCCGGGCAACGGATAATGCGGGAAACAATACGATAAAGGCTATTTCCCTGAACAAAGATTCTACAAACCCGGAGATCTCACTGTTAACCCCGGGAACGGGTGATTCTATCTTCACAAAAAAGATAACCCTCATTTCCCGAGTCAAAGATAACGGGATTCTGGAGAGTGTGGAAATCAGCACCGATGGCACCAATTACACAAAGCTATCCGGTGATACCTTATATAAACATACACTTAATCTTTCTGCGATGGACGCGCTTCCTGAAAAAATCTATATACGGGGAACAGATAAAAGCGGAAATACAAATATAATTTCTCCTCCTCTCTCTTATAACCGGAGTTTCCTGGAAAGCGGAAAACTCCGTTCTCCCGGCATGGATTATAAGAAAGATGAATCATACTACAAACCCGGCTCTATGAGTCTCACATTATCAGGAACCGATAAAGCAGGGACGGTGAGTTTTAAGAGCTCCTTTACCACCGGGGGAGGCCCGGAATCCCCGCCTCCGCGAGATGATATTACACCCCATGACAATAATATCCTTGTCACAGGTCTTCTTAAAATGAATGGTATTATCGAAAACTCCGAAGAAATCGCGGAATTATTTTTTTCCCAGGATGGCGGATATAATTACGAAAAGACTAAAGTATCATATAATAAGAAAGATAATACCTTTACCTTTTCATTGAGCATAAAAACAAATGAGATACCCGACGGTCCCCAGGTGTACTGGATCAAGGCGGTATTTACCTCCGGTACGGCAGGTCAGGCCCCATTTGTCTTTACTATCGATAATACTCTGCCGGATATCACTATTTTATCTCCCGGAGAAGACGCCACACTTAACGGACAAGTTTCAGTGGGAGGAAAGACGACGGACAGTATCGGCATTAAAAGCTTTTCCTACAGCATGGGAAAAGAATCGGAAGAATTTACAATCGATAGCGGAAATCCGTACTGGATAAAGGATTTTAGTTTCACCGACGTAAAAGCAACATCAGCGCAGATTACCTTTACTGCAATAGATTTTACCGGAAATACGAATTCCAAAACTCTCAAATTAAAGCTGGATTCTAAAACCGATATGCCGGTGACAGGGATTGTCTTTCCCGAGCCTGCAAGACTCCTCAACACAGATGAACTATTTATTACGGGTTTTGCAAAGGATGATGAAAGGGTAAAGGAAATCCGTCTCTCAATTGATGGCGAGGAACCCCGCACAATACCAGGGAACGAAGCATTTAGTACTGCCTTAAGTAATATAAGCAGGGGCAGTCATGTTGCGGCTATTAAAGCTGTGGATATAAACGGTGTCGTTGGTCCGGAGACAAAAGTGGAATTCGTCTATGCAGGCTTGCCCCCCCGGACAACCATTAAAAACACCTTAAACGGAGAGGCCACGGCAGCCTTTGAACCGGGTTTACTCATACAAAGTCCCGAAGGGAAAACAACACTGGAGGGTGAATGTTCGGATAATGTGGAACAGGCGGAATACAGTATGAATGGAGGTGAGCTATCCAAACTCACACTAAAAGTCGACAAGGCAACCGGGATAAAATCCTATTCCATTCCCGTGGGTAAAGAACTCCCCTTCGGAAAAGTAGATCTTCTTATTAATATATCCGATAAATATTCCCGCAAAACTACATTTACCACATTTTTTTACAAAGTCGATGTCGCCGATGCCGGTACTATAGTTGATAATGAAGGATTCTTCTTTGTCGATTCACGGTTAAATACCACGGGAAATATTTATTTAGGAAAAATAACACCCCTCCAGGGACTCTTTAACGGAAGAGATATTGCCTCCATTAAATTAGTACCCCCACAGGAGAATGTCAGTGTTACCAACAAAGGCTCCCTTGTTATCGTAAAACCGGTTAAAGACGGAATAAGCGAACAAACACAGATTCAGGTAGAGACGGTAAACAAAAGAATATTTACCTCGCAAAAATTCCGGTTCTATACCGACATTGAACAACCCACGGTGATCCTGAATTCACCACGCACCGAAAACTGGTATAATACGACCATCCTTTTCGAGGGAATTGCCAGGGATAATATAGGGCTCCAATCCCTTGAGTTGTCCATGGATCTTGGGGCAACCTTCCGCTCGATTAAAACGGAACCCGGAGAAAACGGATTTACCTTTTCGGAAAATATTTCCATAAAACATCTTGAAGATGGCCCTCTCACGGTAATCCTGAAAGCTTCGGACGAAAGCGGGAACACCCTTGTTGAAACAATCGCCCTTAAAAAGGATACGAAAAAAGCACGTGTTTCTCTGATAACTCCGAAACCGGATGATGTAGTCAATGGCATGGTGACCATCGTCGGTGCTGTGGAAGATGAGGGCAAGGTCGAGGAGGTGGAATTCAGTTCGGATGGTGAAAACTTTACCAAAGTGGAAGGGACTCACAGATTCAGTTATGATATCGACTTTTCCTCCTACGAAAAACTCCCGGAAAAATTTTATTTCCGGGCTACAGATAAAAGCGCGAATGTCACATTATTCGAACCGCCCTTTACCATTGATTTTGAAGCGGACAAACCTATTGTCCAGATTCAAATTCCGGAAGAAGGGGCAACCTTAAAAAATGATTTTATGATTTCCGGTATGGTATTTGATGATGACAGGGTCGCCGCGATTTATTACCGTATTGACGGATCGGATTTTATCAAACTGGATGGCAACAATAATTTCGGTATTCCTATCAGTCTGGAAGAAATTACGGATAATGAACATACCATCGAAATACAGGCGGAAGATATCGGCGGTCTAAAAGGCGATATAGCACAGAGAAAATTTCAGATATCCAAAGCCGAACCGGTAAGTATGTTGCTGAAACCCGGACTGGATGTGACAGTACGGGAAGAGATATTACTCGAAGGTGAATCATCCGATGCAAACGGCATCAAAGCCGTTTATGTTTCATATGATAACGGATGTACCTTTAATCTTGCGGAACTCATAGATTCTCATGTAGTAGATAATAAAGACGAAAAACTTATAGATTCTCCCCCGGCAGAAAAAAAAGAAGGTGAAATTGCAGCGGAAGAGAGTACGGAGGATGTTATAATGGAGACAAAAGCATGGAAATATCCTCTGGACACACGTATTTTACAAGACGGAGTACATCGTCTTTTTATTAAAGCGGTGGATAAAACCGATACCGAAGGAATTTACTCTACCCTCCTTAACCTTGATAATACACCGCCTGCGATTACCCTGGATGCACCCTGGGATGGTGATAAAATCGCCGATATCATGTTCCTCGACGGAAGGGCTTCCGATAATGTTTTCCTGAACTCTCTCACTCTCTCTATCTCTCAAATTAACCTGGCGGAAGGAGAAATCGGGAAAACCGTCACCCACGAACTTCCCACTTACGGCGTTTTTACAAAAAACATTGATCTTGCCGTATTTACACCCGGCTGGTACAATCTCAGGATCGATGCCACGGATAAAGCAGATAACACAAGCTATCTCTCCCGGAATATTCTCATCCAGGAAAAACAGATTGTGGATAAGATTGATATTATATTCCCCGGTTCAGGTGAAAAATTATCCGGTAATTTTAAAATAGACGGCAGGGTCATCTCTGAAGCACCGGTCAGTAATGTTGTCATTCTTTTAAATGGTGAAGCACTGGAAGTACTCCCCTTGAATGAGGATGGCTATTACAGCCTCACCATCACCCCGGATAAACTGGCATCGGGAAATTATATCCTCGAAGTACAGGCAAATGTCTCCGCGGAAAAAGTAATTAAATCGGAAAAGCGGGCAATCAGCTATTCACATGTGGGGGGGTGGGTAACCATAGATAATTATACTACCGGGGATTTTATTACCGAACGGCCATGGTTAAAAGGTGAGGCCGGCTATATTCTCCCGGAACCGAATCCCGAAGATAAAGAGGCGGTAAAGCTTTATAAAACAATGCAAAAAGAGTTTTCCATTTCCGGAGTGGAAATAAGCTTCGATAATGGCAAAACCTTTAAGAAGGTTTCCGGTACAAGGAAATGGAAATACCGTCTTGAAACCCAATGGATGCCGAATGGGGATACACGGATACTTGTACGGGCCAATTTCGGGGAGGGAGAAAAGGCGATTGCCAAAACAATTCTTGTTGTGGACAACAAACCGCCAATCGTCACGATGCTGAATCCGGAAGAAGGATCCCGCTTTAATGATAAAATCGAAGTACTGGGACTCGCCTCCGATGAAAACGGCTTGAGTGATGTCTCCATCAATTTAAGAAAGGGCGACAAATCAAGCTATTCCTTGCCGGGATTTATCCAGGGGCTTTATACAGAGGGAACATATGGGGGTCTTATGACCGGAAATGTCGGGCTTGGTCTTACGTTCTTTGACCAGGTCGTAAAATTCCAGGCATTAGCCGGAATTGCCCCGCCGGGAAAACGATTTACCGGATTGGTTCTCGGTGTTAAAATTCTGGCAAATATATTAAGCCTCCCTGCGGAATATTTTTTCGGTCCGGACCTGGCATTCTTATCCCTCGAAATGGCACTCGGCGGTTCCTTTACGTATTACAGTAACACTGAAGAGATTACAATGGACTCGAATACATATAAATTTTTTGGGTCCTTTGTTTCCCAACTGGAGCTTAAATTCAGGTTTAAGGAACTCTCCATGTTCAGCACCTACTCTCTTTTCATGGAATTTGCCGTGGCACTTATAGCGTCCGATGTACCTGATTCGAATGCAGCTCCCGCATTAATACCGGCTTTTGGGTTCGGTGTGAGAATCGGTATATTCTGAGTTTCATTCACAAATAAAAAAAGCCCGGTTTATATGCCGGGCTTTTTTTATTATCTATGAACATTTGTATTTATATTATTTCAAATTTTTTAGCGCCTGTGAAATATTCAGGGAATAATCACCGATTCTCTCAAAATGCCGGATAATATCGATGAAAAGCAATTCACCCTGCACCTTGGATCCCTTTCGCAGCCTTCTTTGGGCATTCTTCTTTAATTTATTCCTGGACTTATCGATAGCTGCTTCCAGAACATACGCTTGTTCGATATTATATGCGTTAAAATCATTTTCCAGATGCTCTATATAAAAATTAATGAACTCCATTACCTGTTCTGCATAATCATCAATCTCCGATAATGCGACCTTCACGAGTTTAATCTTTTTATTATAACGTCTCTCTGCAAGAATATTTAAATTAAGACAACTGTCCCCGATACTCTCAAGTTCATGGGTTATCCGTAAAAGTGCGGCAACATTATCCGCGCTCTCCTCGTTAAGACTCTCTTTTGCGCATTCAGCGAGATACCGTGAGATTTCTTCCTGCATCTGATCGGTTAATTCTTCTTTCTGTTTTATGCTTTCTACAAGATCACTCAAGTTTTTATTTGGATTATGAAATATCTCAAGAAATGTCGTAAACATTTCTCTTGTTATGACTGCCATCTTTGATATTTCTTTTTTCCCTTTCATTATATTGATCTCTGCCGTATCCTGGATACCTGTCGATAAATAATCGAGTTTGTACTTTTTATCCAGATCCCGTTCACCCGGTTTTACCAATCGCTCCACAAGCCACGCAAAAGCCGGTACAAACCAGATAAAAATTAATGTATTCATTATGTTGAACATTGTATGAAATAAGGCAAGACGGAAAGTAATTATATCCCGGGTCGTATCACTCCCCGGAATAATGAGGACTATAAGCTTTAAAAATAACGGGAAAAAGATTATCATCCATAAAACTCCGAACACATTAAAAAACATATGGGCCCGTGCCGCCCTTCGGGCGCTGACATTTGCATTAAAAGCTGCCAGGAAGGCAGTAATTGTTGTCCCGATATTCTCTCCCAGGACAATTGCCGCAGCCGTAGGGAAATCAATCCATCCGTTAAAAGCCATGGCGATGGTAATAGCCATAGCCGCACTGGATGATTGAATCACAATTGTAATAGTCGTTCCGACGAAAATAAAAAAGAGGGTGGAAAAAATTCCATGCTCGGTAAAATTCTTTAAAAATTCAAGTATGCCGATATTTTCTTCGTTTATTGTGGGAACGGAATCTTTTAAAAACCGTAATCCGAGAAAAAGAAGACCGAATCCCACCAATATTTCACCGAAATCCCGTCTCTTATGCTTTTTCGAAAATATAAAAAACATCCCGATACCAATACAGGGAAGAGAAACAACAGATAAGCTTAATTTAAACCCGAAAATCGAGACAATCCAGGCAGTTATTGTTGTCCCGATATTCGCCCCCATAATCACACCGATTGCCTTTACCAACGTCAAAAGACCGGCATTTACAAAAGATACTATCATAACGGTTGTTGCGGAAGATGACTGGATAATAGAGGTAATAATTAATCCGGTGAGAACGGCAGTAAAACGGTTTTTTGTCATATAATCAAGGATTTTATGAAGTCTCTCACCGGCGACTTTCTGAATTCCGTCACTCATTATCTTCATACCATAGAGAAACATCGCCAGGCTTCCCAATATATTTAATAATTGTAATATTATATCCATTCGCTTTCCTTTTTATATTTATTTAAGACTAAAATACTATGAATCTTCCTACATCTTACATAATAGCTTTTCCAGGATAGTGATAACATCTTTATTACAAGAACGACACAATACAGATAAGTGAAACAATCTTGTCTTTAATCTAAAACCAAAGTCTGCGGCAGAACAATTCTCACGAGTGTTTTGACCATATTTTAAATGAATATGAGAATTTTGCAAACCAATTATAGATAAAAAAAATTATCGGTCAAAGCACCAGGTTATTTATATAGGATTTCTATTAAAATGTAAACAATTTTATAAGAAAAGTACTTGATTTACATTTTTCACAAATTACGCTATCTTATAAAAATGAGTACAACCGGTGAAAAAAAAATAGACAGACTCCTCGGGGAATACGATCTTTCCCCTTTTGCGACGGATGTTAATGCCAGACTCAAAAGAACTGTTATGGTCCTTATCACCGAAGAATGTCAACTCCGGTGTAAATATTGCTATGCGGTTCATAAAAATAATAATTCTAAGATAGATTTCGTAACCTTCAGGAAAGCCTTCGACTTTATGATGAAGGAGAAAGCCATTTTTAGCGAATCCGGCATCAATATCGCGTTTTTTGGGGGTGAACCATTACTCGGCATAAAGGTAATTAATCAAATTTGTGAATATGTAGAAAAAGTAACCCGGGAAAAAAAACATGTATGGGCGGATAATTACCACTTTACTATTTCTACAAATGGTATTTTATACAATAATCCGGAAGTTCAGGAATTTATAAAACGATTCAAAGATCACCTGACAATTTCCATTTCAATAGACGGAACAAAGATAAAACACGACATGAACAGAGTATATCCGGATGGGAAAGGCTCTCACGATGATATCATTAAAAACATTCCATTATGGCAGAGTCAATTCCCCGGTCTTGGAACGAAAGCAACAGTAAGTCACGATGATATTCCGTACATTAAAGAAAGTATTCTTTATCTCTGGGATATCGGAATAAAAAAAATCAATATAAATTGCGTATTTGAAGATGTATGGAAAGATGGAGATGATATTTTATTTGAAGAGCAATTAAAGCAGCTCGCAGACCATATTATAGAAAATAAATTAGATGATACATATGACTGTTCCTTCTTCGCAAAAATGATTGGTAATAAGATGGACAGTACGGAAAACAATAATTGGTGTGGAAGCGGAAAACATATGACAGCAATCGATACACATGGCGATTTTTATGCATGTAACCGGTTTTTGCCTTTTACGATTCAAACACACGATTCAAGAATGTTAGGTAATGCAGACAAAGGTTTCGATAAAAATAAATTACGCCCATATATCGCCCTGGACAGATTAAGCCAGAGTCCCCGACAGTGCAAGGAATGCGAGTATGCCGGTGGGTGCGCTCTCTGTGTCGGCGTAAATTATGAAGCTGCGGAAACAGATACCATCTATCAGCGGGCGATTTTCATATGCGCCATGCATAAAGCACGCTGCCGGGCGAATAACTATTATTGGGAGAAACGCAAAGAAATCGGGAATTTATAAATATATTTGACTTATTGAAATAATTATAGTAATTTTATTATCTGCAATCTAAGTTCGTTTTTATCAGAATTTACGCGGGCAGCACAAGCATATTAAGGTAAGGAGAACGTTATGGCTATTGATCTTGATAAATTAGGTATCAGAAAACGAAGCTACTCCTGGGAAGAAGGTCATGCGAGAACTGTCACCTTTGTTGTCACCGAGGATTGTCAACTGAGATGTAAATATTGTTATGTACATGGTAAAAATAGCATCAATAAAATGGATATTGATGTTGCAAAACGAACGGTAGAGTACCTTATTGAGGAAAGAGAGCTTTTTAATGATAAATCAATTATATTCGATTTCATAGGCGGTGAACCTTTTATGGAAATTGATCTCATCGATGAAATCAGTGATTATATTAAAAAAAGATTATTCGAAGAAGACCATCCATGGTTTGACAGCTATAGATTCAGTTTTTCTACAAATGGTATATTATATGATGATCCGAGAGTACAGAAATATATCCAAAAAAACAGAACTCATATAAGTATTGGAATAACAATCGACGGGACAAAAGAAAAACATGATCTTCAGCGGGTGTATACGGATGGAAGAGGTTCTTATGATGATGTTGTCAGGAACATCCCTCTCTGGCAAAAACAATTTCCCAATTCCGGAACAAAAGTAACTGTTGCTCATTCGGATATTCACCTTATAACCGAAAGTGTCAAGCACCTCTGGAATATGGGAATCAAAGAAGTAAATATAAACTGTGTATTTGAGGATGTCTGGGAAAAAGGAGATGATAAACGACTGGAAGATCAACTTGTGGAGCTTGCGGATTATATCATCGATAACGACCTTTACAAGGATCATTTCTGCTCATTCTACATGGATTTCATTGGAAAGCCCATGGATCTATCGAATAACACAAACTGGTGCGGAAGCGGCAAAAAAATGCTCGCTGTTGACTGCAAGGGCAATTTCTATCCATGTAACCGTTTTCTTCCTTTTACTATGTCGGGAAAGAGTGTACGAAGCGTGGGGAATTGCTATGATGGAGTTGATCTAAACAAACTAAGGCCATTCTTTGCATTAGACAGATTAAGCCAGAGCCCGGATGAATGTGTCACCTGTGATGTTGCAAGCGGCTGCGCACTCTGTGTAGGACTTAATTATGATGAATCGGATACAGAGACAATCTATCAAAGAGCAACATATATCTGCGATATGCATAAGGCCCGGTGCAGAGCGAATAAATATTATTGGGAAAAGCTGCTGAAAAAAAAGGGTGAAATAAAAGGCACTTGATTAATAGGGATAATTTTGTCAAGATACAATTGTCTTACAATAACATTCACATTGAACGTTTAGAATTATCCGGAGGAACTATGAGGTTTCCTGAAAATGAGAAATAATGTATAGATAGAAAAAGTAAGCACGTCATTAATAATATTAATCGTGTTTATATAAGAATTCAGGCAGGGAGAACAATTATGCTAAAATATCTTATCGCCCTCATTAATAAGCAAGCACCGTCCTTTTGCTATTATAAAAATGAGACTGCTCAATCAGATACACCCGAACTCATGCCTATGGAAACACTCAAAAATGTTATCACCTTTGCTCAATCTCAGAATCTTTCAATTAATTTTCTCGGGATTTCTTCATCTCTGCCAAAGAAGTATATCGAAGAAATCAATTCATATGAAAATCATGCAAAATTCATCTCTATTACCGAAGAGGGAGATGAATCCAACAGCATATTTATTCTCGATAGTCATCAGAAAGATATTATTAAGGATTTAAAAGACAGCGCTTTACGTAATATAATTCTCCGTCTCGAGAAAAAACATATAAATGATTTTCTTCCTATTGTTCAATCACTCCTTATCAAATGCAAACGACTTAATCTTTGCTTACTTGATGTCTATGAATATGACCAGGATGACTTAAAATCCTATAAATCCCAATTAGATGACCTCGGGAAAATACTCGTCTCGGAATATAAGGCAGGACATCCTATTGAGTTCAACTTTCTTTCGGACAGGATACTCCTTAAAGGTATGAATAACTGTAACGCAGGGATTGAACATATCACTGTGGGACCAAATGGAAATTTTTATATATGTCCCGGTTTCTATGAAAAGGAGAAACAAAATAGTGTAGGAAACCTCACAGAGGGATTACATATCCTCAACAAGCAGCTTCTTGAGATAGGACATGCACCAATCTGCTCAATTTGTGACGCCTATCACTGCAAACGGTGTATATATCTTAATAAGAAATCCACTTTAGAAGTAAATACTCCTTCGTATCAACAATGTGCCACATCTCATCTTGAAAGAGATACTTCCCGGATCATGCTTACGGAACTAAAAGAGGTGGAACCCTTTAATGAGATGGATCCCATAGAAGAACTGGACTATATTGATCCCCTTCTAGTTCTCACAGGCAAGATTAAAAAGAAGATGCCCGGAAAACCGGAAATGAAGAATAACCCTGTTCATAAAGAAGAGATAAAACCGAAAGATAATTTTATAGAAGTAAAAGATGGTGACAAAATCATCAAACTCCCGCGAATGAAACAAGTGATACCCGGTCGCAATAATAAAAAAGATCCGGACTCGACTATTAATAAAAAAGTGAATAACTTGAATACAAAGAATGAACTTGACACGGAATCTACGAAAGGGTTACTGTTAGAAATATTAAAAACCCAGAGAGAAATTCTGGAAGTGTTAAAGAAAAAACAGGAGGTTTTAGGTAATGGCAAAAGATAAAGACAACATCATCAATTTTGGAAATGATGCATGTGCTGTAGTTGAAAAGAAGGAAGTAGGAACCGTAACCCCCCGGGAAAGAGATGAAATTAAAATACTCTTTGAAAGAAAAAATGGTATTTCCGAATTAACACGATCTCTTATCAATGTGCCAAAGGCTGAGCTTGAAAATAGCTTTCTTTATGACAAATTAATTTCTGATATGGGAAAAGCATCTTCCCAGTTCCAAAAATGGTGGGACACGATGAAGGCAAAATACAATTGGGAAACGCTTCCCGGATATAGATGGGAAATAGATTTTGAGACCTGCAAAATATATATTAAAAAGCAGTAAAAGCCGCCTGAAAGCAGGCAGCTTTTTCAGAATCAAAAGAAGATAGAAGGCAAAACCTTCAAATCAGGATAATATTGGTAGACATGGACCACCTCCCGGGGAGGTGGCTTCCTTTTGATAGTAAAAGAACAGGAGGTTTATTATGATAGGAATAGGTGAAATTTTAATTTTTGGCGGAGTACTTGTCCTTGTTTTCGGGGCAACTCAAATTCCAAAAGTTGCAAAATCCCTTGGAGAAGGATTAAAGGAATTTAAAAAATCCGTAAAAGAAGCCCGGGAAATGGATGAAGAAGACAATCCGGAAACAAAAAAAACGGAAGAGAAAAAATAATAGTGTTGATATTAATTTACAAGAACCGCGAGTTTTATGAGTAAAGCAAAAGTAATGACCTTTTGGGAACACATCTATGAGATTCGAAACAGGCTCCTGGTAGTCTTAATTTCGGTTTTTGTTTTCTCAATCGGAAGCTATTTTATTTTTCCCTTTCTCTTTGACTCAATTCACTCAATAGTCGGAGAAGAACTCTACGCCACCGGAATTGCCGAAGGATTCCTCACGCGGTTAAGGATAAGCATTCTTGGTGGATTATTTTTCTCCATACCGCTTTTTATCTTCCAGATAATATTATTTATTTTTCCGGCACTAAAAAAGGCGGAAAAAATATTTATTCTCATTCTCATGTCCGGCACTTTTTTTCTTTTCCTTTTCGGGATAGCTTTTGCATACAAATCGGTATTACCAATTTCCATGCAATTCTTAAAATCAAAAGAATTTTTCCCCGATAATGTGAGCAGACTTATTTCATATGAAATGTTTATCGGATTCTTTTTTCAATTTCTTATCGGTTTCGGCATCTGCTTTCAGTTTCCCGTGGTACTCATCATTTTAATGAAACTGGGGGTTCTCCAGGTGGACTTCCTCATTAAAAATTTCAAATTTGTTATTGCCGGTGTTTTTTTTATAGCCGCGGTGATCACACCCCCGGATGTCGTTTCGCAAATACTTCTTTCCATTCCGATGATCATTCTTTATTCTCTTTGTATCATCATTGGAAAAGTATTCAAGTTAGGCAAATAATGTCAAAATCGAATTTCCATCCTCAAAAAGAGGTTGTAATCCGGAATATAAAGATAGGAAATGGGAATCCCTTAGTGCTGATTGCGGGACCATGCGTCATCGAAGATGAAAAAACAGTCCTGTCGGCAGCCGAAAGAATTCTTACAATCAGTCAAACCCATAGAATTCCTTTTATTTTCAAGTCATCCTTTGAAAAAGATAACAGATCCCATGTCTCTTTATACCGGGGCCCGGGACTCAAGAAGGGTCTTGAGATTTTACAAAAGGTGAAAGATGAATTTAATATCCCTGTTATTTCCGATGTACATAGAGAAACCGATATTGCTGCTGCCGCTGAAATTCTTGATATCATCCAGATCCCGGCTTACTTATGCCAGCAAACAAGTCTGTTAGTGAAAGCAGGAAAAACAAATAAGCCGGTAAATATAAAAAAAGGACAGTTCCTTGCACCGGAAAACATGAGGAGTCCCGTGGGAAAAATCGAAAGCACGGGAAATACAAAAATACTCCTTACCGAACGAGGGTCATGCTTCGGGTATAACCGCCTCGTATCTGATATATGTTCAATCCCGATAATGCAGACAATTGGCTATCCCGTGGTCTACGATTCGACTCACATCATCCGGATTTACGGAATACCAAGCAGCGACACACGGGGCGGACTGCCGGGATATATCAGCCACCTTACCCGGGCAGGCGTCGCGGCAGGATGTGATGCGATATTTATTGAAACTCACCCGAATCCGGAGAAAGCCCTCTGCGACGCGGCGAGTATGCTTTGTCTCGATTTATTACCCCGGCTCCTTGAAGAAGTTCTTCCCATCGGCAAACATGTGAGAGCAATGAAGGGAAATGAGTAATATGAATTTTCATGCCGTTATTTTTGATATGGATGGCTTGATGTTTGATACCGAACGCCTCGGTTGCAGGATGTGGGAAAAAACCGGGAAGGAAAACGGATATAAGATTGATAATTCCATCTTCCCTGAAATTATAGGATCAACGGTAAAAGAGGCAGAGAAAATCTTTAAAAAGAAGTTTGGCCGGGATTTTCCCTTCCACTCCCTTCGGGAAACAAGACTTACCTATACCGACCAATTTTTAAGAAATGAGGGTGTGCCGATAAAGAAGGGATTGATAAAGCTCCTTGCCGCACTCAAGGAAAAAGGAATCAAAAGAGGAGTTGCAACATCAACGGAAAGAGTGCGGGCAGAACAGATGATAAAAAATGCCGGAATCATCGGGGAGTTCGATTGTATTGTCGCAGGGGATGATGTCAAAAGAAGCAAACCAAATCCGGATATTTTTTTAGAAGCGGCAAGACGACTTAAAACAGATCCGGCACAATGTATTGTTCTGGAAGATTCCGGGCGGGGTATTTTTGCAGCTATTGCGGCAGGTATGTTCCCCATCATGGTCCCCGACATAATACAGGCAGCACCGGAAATCACGGAAAAGAAGATAACCGTATGTGCGTCCCTTGAAGAAGCAGAGACCCTGATATTGTCTTTATTATAATAATTCATCACGGTTGAGCACGTTGTTTAATTGTCAAATAAAGCCGATAAAGTAAAAAGGATCCTTATGAAATACAGGCTGCTGCAATCAGAAAAACTTCCCGTTCCGAATGAAGAAAAAAAGATTATTTATATGATTCCTCTTTCCTCTTCTCAAAAACATTTTGCTGTTATATACCCGGATTGTCCTGTACCGGCACTCCTGGAAAGTATAGCCAGGGGGACTATAGAATTAAGACGGTTTATGGGATGTCCGGACGAAGCAGTACATAAAGTAAAACAGGCATTAGGCGAACTCATCCGGAGAGAAATAAAAACCTTTGCTGCAAAACAATCTTCCAAATATTTCCTGGGAATATTGTTAATAGGGTTCGGAATAATCGACTTTTTTCTCCCCGATCCTGTTATTTTTCTCGACGAAATTCTTATCATAGCCGGCGGGGGGTGGATACTGAGCAGCGGAATAAAACTAAAAAAAATTCACAATAAACTAAAAAGCGAAGAGGAAGCATGTATAAAAAGGATTTCACAGATAACAGTAAACGAAGATCCTCTTTGTTCGGGAATTTTTGCATCTATTCAGGCAAAAGATGAACTTCTTATCAAAGAATTACGTGAAGATTTTTCGATTGATAGTCTTAAAGACAGGATTGAAGTAGAGACCAGGTGGTTTGTCGATTATATTAAGATAGAAGAACTCATACAAAATAAACAAGTCAGAAAAACCGATGTAAAAAATATCATGAATGGTATCGGTTGTATTCTTCCTTTAAAAAAAATCGTGATACTGGAAGAAAAAATACACAAAAGAATGGTAAAAGGGAAAAGCACCCATAAACTCTCGGGTATATTAAAAAAAATGAAAAAACAGATCATGGAAAACTCCGGTTTCTCCGACGACGCCATTACGGTTTATTCGGAGTTTTACAAATCCGCAGCAGCCTATTTTGCTGCAAAGGGTGAAACATTATAATAAACAAAAAACCGCCGCACCATCAATTGAGGAATCGGCGGCGGCTTTCATGTATTTATCAGATAAATTCTTCCCTGTCAGGGCTGCATTACCCGGCCAAGAAATAAAATCGCACCGGTATCATCATTATAGAGTGCAAAGATAAAAGGTCTGTTAATCGTCATTGTTGCCTGAGGCGGTAAAGATGTGGTTCCCATGAGAATCGCCGTTGCAGCCGCGGCTTCCGTTCCTATTTCATCCACGGCAATAAAGGCTTTATGAAAAACATCGCTGATGTATAAATCCCGCAATCCATTAATACCTGAAAAATCAGCCTGATTATAGATAAAAGCATCTGTCATTCCAAGGGACCGAAGGATAGCTTTAAAAGAAGATTCCCATTCATATTCGAATTTCGGTAAAGTCAGGGTAACCTGATAACTTCTCATAGCCTGAAGAATTTCCGAAAATAATCCCGCGGAAAGATTATTCTCCACAGTCTCAAACTGACCGCTTCCAGGCAGAATAATTATCATGGAATTCCTTTTTGTTCCCTGGTATTTTAATTTTAAGGCCTGATATTCTCCGGGAACTTCCGTATAGGAAGTAGTCACGACTTGATGCATTAACGGCACCCGGACGGGATTTCCGGATAAGGGAATAAAATCACCGACAACAGTATTCTCTTCCTTAAACGGGAAAAGCCAGTTGGCTTTAAAGTAGATTGCATTCGTTAAAACAAGACGAGTCAGGGTGTCAATGGAACCCGGGGGCAGTAAATCCCGGATGCGATCCTCCGTGTTCGTACTTACCCAATCATTAATAAGCAATCTGCAATTCTCCGGATTTGTTTTAAAATCCACAGTATTCATTCCCGCGCCATAATTATAAGCGAGTATATTTAAGAATTCGGGAACAAAATAATAATCCTTTTGTCCCCAGGTACTATTCGCAATATGAAGTTTAAGTTCTTCTCCTCTATTCGGATCCGGATTTTCCGGTGCACTCGTTAAAGCGAGGTCCAGGGCATTAAATGCATTATGAAGACTATCATCGGGAAGGCTAAAATGCAAAGTATCGGCTATTTCGAGTTCGGTATTTCCCTGTGCCCCTGCAACACACATGGCAAAGGCAAAAGAAATACTTATGGGTGAAAAAAAGATATTCCCATCCTCATCCCTCAATTCCTTATAACAATCCATGGCAAACTGATTATTTCCGCTGACAACTGTCTCAAGCTCCCCGGAACCCGGAGCAGGAGCCATATTACGCACAATGTCCGATTGTATGATCTCGACACCCTGAATATGAGCGGAAACCGGAAATTCGGTTATTAATCCCACATAATATTGTGCAATCAACAACGCATCCACAATATCAAGCGTATCATTTCCATCGACATCCCCTGCTTCGGGAAACGCGAAGGTCTGAATAAGACCGACATAATACTGTGCTACCAGGAGAGCATCCACGATATCGATGAATTCATCTCCATTCACATCACCATACACAACAGAGGATTGTGCCTGTAAAGAGAAACTCTGGATGATAAAGAGACAGATGATAATGCTTGTAATTAATTTTCTTTTCATAATTTTTCTCCTTTTTTATTTTAGTTTAGGTTTTACTATAACACAACTAAAAAAAACTGTAAAGATATTTCTAAAGATGTCCTTACGGAAATTATACCCTGTACTTTTTTATAAAAACGGATTAGAATAATAAGAGGAAAAGGGGTGATATGAAACGAAGAATTTTAATTATAGAAGCTGCCAATAGAAAATGGTCACTTCATACTCTTGATACCTTAAATGAACAAAATGATCCGCGGCAGGATTTTTTTCTCTATAGCGGG
>JAFGRV010000184.1 GCA_016934975.1 Spirochaetales bacterium
ATGGCATTGCTGGAAGATATTCTCGCTGAAATACGAAGAATCGCAGAAGAAAAAAGTGACGAAGCCTATTTCGACAAGAAACCCAAAGGCGGGTGGTCGCTGGACTCACCCCTCCGCACACACGGGAGTTCCCTTATTGCGTATGCTTCCGGGAGCACGGACGAAGAAATGACAGGGAAACTTCTTAAAGGATTGCTCAACCGGAAACGAAAAGGCTTGTGGGGAAATACACAGGAAAATGTATTCGGTATCATGGGTGTTCATGCAGTATCAACCAAAAAGCTGGGGGGAAAAGCCCCGGGAATTACCCTGGAAGTCAATGGTGCATCATATACACCAAAAGATATGGAAAAACTCTCCACACGAGTCTACCGGTTATCCTTGCAGGAATCCCAATTAAAAGGAAACCGGATAGAGGCGGCCCTTACGAACAATCAATCCGCGACTGTCTATTTTACCTTGAGGATGGATTATGAAGTTCCCCTTACAAAGAAATACATGGCTGCCAAATCCGGAGGATTTGAGTTTAAACGGACATATAAGACTCCGGAGGGTGCATCCCTGGAAGGTAAAACCATACAACTGGGATCTCTGGTCCGGGTCCACCTGACACTCAAAACGACGGAGAATCTGCACTACTGCGCGATTGATGATAAACTCCCCGCAGGGCTTGAGCCGGTTAATATGAACCTGGCGACGACCGAATCCATGGACCAGGGAATTCTGACAAACGAGATGCAACGCTCCCTTTCCGTTTTATCGTATCATGAAATCCGGGATCACCGGGTTGCTTTTTATGTTGATGAAATGCTTGCAAACGAGTATGAGTTCACCTACCTCGCAAGAGCGACCACACCGGGAACATTTTTACGTGCCGCGGGAAGGGCGGAGGCTATGTATCAGCCTCAAATCTTCGGTACAACAGAAATCGATTATGTGACAATCAAATAATGAATAAAAGAGGTGTTTTTAAGAGAGAGACCATAAAAGAATTTATACGGTTGCATAAAAAGGCGGCGATACCCCTCATCATCCTCGCCTTTTTTACAGGATGTTATCTCCTTTCGGAATTACTTTTTTTTATCACCCCTTTGAATAAAACAACATTTTCCGGGTATGCCGATTCCTGGAGGATTTATGCCCGGGACGGAAGACTTCTCCGGGAAGCGGTCAACAAAGATGGTTCGCGGTCACAATGGGCGGACCAGGAAATTATTTCTCCCCTTGTCATTGATGCCACTATCGCAGTGGAAGACGAACGTTTTTATTCCCATTCCGGGATCGACTGGATCGCCATGGGCCGGGCCATTCTCCAGAATCTTTCCGCCGGTGAAAACGTCTCCGGTGCATCAACGATCACCATGCAGCTTGCCAGGCTGATGTATGACCTTCCCCACTCACTTGACGGGAAAATCCTCCAGATTATAGATGCCCTTCGGATTGAACATTCCGTGGATAAAAAAACAATCTTACTCAATTATCTCAACCGCTCTCCTTATGGAAATGGGGCCATTGGTATTGAAGCGGCCAGTTATTGTTATTTTGGCAAGCCGAGTATGCATCTGAGTCTTGCGGAAGCAGCCCTGTTAGCGGGACTGCCGAACGGACCGAGCAAATACAATCCCCTCACGAATTTTTCCCTGGCGAAAAAAAGACAGGCTTTTGTTCTTTTCAGGCTTATGGAATCGGGGAAAATCACACAAGAGGATTATTCTCGTGGGCTCTCCGAGGCCCTCACCTTTTATTCCGGCAAAGAGAAACTCGAAGCCATGCATTTCACCGATTATATCATGTCACAACATCCCCCTCCCGGGGATGTCTCTACAACCCTGGATTTGGATTTAAATACCCAGGTAGAAGACATTGTGAGAGACCATGTGAGAACCCTGGCTGCCGGGGGTTTAACAAATGCATCTGTCGTCATCCTGGATAACAAAACCGGGGCGATTCTCTCTATGGTCGGTTCGGTAAATTACTGGGACGGCGACAATGGTGCGGTAAATGGTGCCGTCTCCCTCAGACAACCGGGATCTACATTAAAGCCCTTTACCTATGCGCTGGCCTTTGAACGGGGGTTTTCCCCGGTGACAGTAATTGCGGATATCAAAACTCAGTATATTGATAATAACGGAGATATCTACATACCCCGGAATTATTCGGATAAGTATTACGGCCCGGTGTTAATGGCAGAGGCTTTGGGGAGAAGTTTAAATGTTTCCGCAATACGAATAGCAAATATGATCGGGGTCTCTTCTTTATTGGATACCCTGAAAGAAGCGGGATTTACATCTCTTCATAAGGATGCGGATTTTTATGGCCTCGGCTTAACCCTCGGCAATGGGGAAGTCACGCTGCTCGAACTGGCCCAAGGGTATGCCCTTTTTCCGAGAAAGGGAATTCCCTGTAAAGCAGAGGCAGTCACCTCACTCCTGACCCCGCCGGACGACAAAAAACTGCTCTTTTCGGAACAGGTGTGTTTCCTGATTACCGATATCCTGAGTAATGAACAGCTCCGCATCCGGGCATTTGGTCCCCTCAATCCTCTTTTGTTACCCTTTCCCATGGCAATAAAAACAGGTACCTCAAGCAACTGGCGGGACAACTGGGTTGTGGGATATACGGAAGAAATTACCATTGCAGTGTGGGCCGGGGATTTTAAAGGTTCCCCCATGAACCAGGTCTCCGGGGCCATAGGCGCCGGTCCCCTGTTCAGAAAAATAGCCCTCCTTGCGAATAATCACTTATCCCTTACTCCCGGGACCTCCGCACCCCCCCCGGGGGTCCAAAAAATAGTTATCTGCAAATTATCAGGTGGAATCCCATCGGAATACTGTACGGATTATGCGTCATGGTATGTTATAAAGGATGAAGAAAAAAGGCCTTTCTGTCATGTCCATAAAAAGGTCGCCATAGACATACGTAACGGATTGCTCGCCTCCTCCAAATGTCCTTCACACTTCACGGAAGACGTGATCGGTGTTTACCTCGATCCGGGATATGCGGAATGGCAGTCAGAAAACGGCTATCATCCGCCTCCCACACGGTATTCACCTTTATGTATGCCCGATGAGATCGCCGTGGATGCCCTTGTTATAACACACCCTCAGGAACACGACATATTCATTATTGAACCGGGCTACAACCCGGAAACACAGTCCCTGGAATTAAAAGGGGAAGCCGATCCCCCTGTCGGCGAGATAGAATGGATAGTGGATAAAAGATTAGTTGCCACAGCCCCCTGGCCTTATTCCGCATCATGGCAATTAAAAAAAGGAAAACATACGCTTTACATGAAAAGCGGGGATAAAAAAAGCGATACTGTTGTTTTTGAAGTACGATAGCTATAAATCCTTATGCTTCAAAGGATTCATGAGACCTTTCCCCTTAATGCCCTGTTTTTTCCAGATAATAGTTATAGTCCCCTTCGTAGACATTCAGCTGTCCGTGGTCAATCTCAAACACCCGGTTCACCAGGTGTTTCAAAAAATAACGGTCGTGACTGACGATCATGATCGTCCCGGCGAAATCCGTCAGGGCCTCCAGCAAAACCTCCCGGCTGGCGATATCCAGGTGGTTGGTCGGTTCGTCGAAGACCAGAAAGTTGACCGGCTGGGCGAGGATTGTGGCGAGGATGACCCGGCTTTTTTCTCCTCCCGAAAGGATGGAAATCTTTTTATCAGTCTCATCCCCGGAGAATTGAAAGGCCCCAAGGAGGTTTTTTACATACCCCATGGTGGCCATGGGCATACGGTCCGATACCTCCTGGTAAATGGTCTTCCCGGGATTCAAAATGTCCGAGGAGTACTGGCTGAAATAACCGGGATTCACGCTGCTCCCAAGAGAGCAGCTTCCGGCTGTGACACCGGTCTGACCGGTTATCACCTTAAGAAGGGTTGATTTTCCGGCGCCGTTTATTCCGGTGACCGCAATCTTGTTCCCCCGGACCACCGTCCCCGTGATCCCGCTGAATACGGGGTGTCCGGTGCCATCGGGATTGGGCCATGTTTTGGCGAGGTCTTTGAACTCCACGACGATTTCGCCGCTCCGTTTAATTTCATCAAAGTTGAACTTCATCACCTTCTGTTCCGGGGGCAGAATGATCCGTTCAATCTTTTCCAGGGTTTTTATCCGGGATTGCACCTGGGCGGCATGAGACGCCCGGGCCGCGAAACGGGCGATAAACTCTTCTTCTTTGGCAAGCATTGCCTGCTGTCTTTTATACGAAGCCATCAGCTGCTCCCGCCGGATCTCCCGTTCTCTTAAATAAAATTCGTAATCCCCATTGTAGGTGGTGATGCTCCCCTGGGCGACTTCGATGGTTTTTTTGCATATCCGTGTCATGAATTCCCTGTCATGACTGGTCATGACGAGAGAGCCTTTAAAGTTTTTCAGCCAGCTTTCCAGCCAGACGATGGATTCCATATCCAGGTGATTAGTCGGTTCGTCGATGAGTAAAACATCGGGATTAAGAAGCAGAATCTTGGCAAGGGCGATCCGCATCTTCCATCCCCCGCTGAAGATATCGACAGGAAGCCCCCACCGGTCCCGTCCGATCCCAAGCCCATCGAGGATGGTTTCGGCGTTGCTTTCCAGCTCATAGCCTCCATGGCTTTGAAATTTCATCTGGAGTTCACCGTATCTGTCCATTTCATCGTCCGTAAGCCCCTCCCCTTCGGGATCGGCCATCCGGTGTTCCAGATCCGTGAGCTGCCGACCGATTTCAAATATTCCTCCGGCCCCCGAGAGGACCTCTTCCAAAGCGGTTTTTCCTCTCATTTCTCCCACATCCTGGGAGAAATACCCCACAACTTTCCCCGGGAGGATGGATACAGACCCTTCATCGGGATGTTCCTCTCCCATGATAAGGCGGAAGACGGTCGTTTTACCCGCACCATTCGGACCCACAAGCCCGATTTTTTCTCCGTCATTGATGAGAAAATTTTCATTTTTAAAAATCACTCTATCCCCGTGGGACAATTTTATATTTGAAAGGTTTATCATATTAATTCCTTAACGTATCCTTCTTCATCATAACTCGTATTATTCTCCTCCCATCCTGTGCCAGGTCCATATTAGAAAAAAAACGGCACTAAGAGCCGGTTTTTATAGAGTGATGGCTTTTTCGGAATCAGCAGAAGTTTAAAGACTATGTTTCGATTACCAATAGAAACATAACATCTCAAACGAGGAGGTTACTTTTAATATTGAACCGTACTACTGCCACATCGCAGTACCTCGCATTAACATAATACATATTCGTCTCATAGTCAAGTTCTATCCCATCATCTGAATACCTCAAGGATTGTTTCAAATCCCGTATTTTATTCAACGGATCATGAGTAAAAGACCACCTGCAAAGTCCGTTAACGGAACGGAGGTTTTTTTCTTTTGATAATAACCTTGATTTTCCCACTAAATTTGATAGAATGAAACCGGCAATGACAAAAGAAGATTCCGGATCGAAGCAGACTTATTCCACGGCAGAGAGGTTGATGAGTGAATTACAATTGCTCTCACAACAAATATCAAATTATTCAAACCGTGGTCTTACCCGGGTTGAATTCCTGAGTAAAAGCCTGCTTAAACTCATAAAAACAGTCACATGTGATGAAATTGAATTATGGATATTCGACAGGGAGAAACAGAATAACGATGAAATTATAAAACAAACAAAAGATTCATTTTTCTTCCGGATCAGTACTCTTCTCCCTGATATAGATGAAAAAATGAATTTGCATCCCGGGGAAGATCCGGCTTATCACCTCTTTCATAAAACTGTCATAGCCTGGTACTGTGATCCGGGATCTCCCTTTTTTACGGAAAAAGGCAGTGTATGGATCAATAACAGGGAGAATAACCTTTCATCCCCTAAAGAATCCGGTATCAGCCTCAATGATAATATTTTTAGGGTTGATAAATTCATTAAATCCCTGATTATCATTCCTCTCATGAATGACAATAAAGGAATTGGACTCCTTCATTTAAAATCAAAGAACATAAACTTTTTTACTAAAAGTGAAATAGTATTATTTGAAAATTTCGCTCAAACTTTTGGTATCGCTTTATTAAATCAAAGGGCACAAGCTGCTTTACGTGAAAGAGTCAAGGAATTAACGTGTATGTATGGAATTGCCCAGTCTGCCCGGGCAGGTGTTTCACTCGACGAAATTATGCAGGATACGGTAAAACTCCTTCCCCAGGCATGGCAATATCCGGAAATTGCACACTGTAAAATTGAATTAAACAATAAAGTGTATACAACCCCTGGATATCGTGACAGCCCATATAAGCAGCGGGCAGATATTATCGTGAAAAAGGAAACCTCCGGATTTGTAGAACTGGTCTACCTGGAAAAAAAGATGGAAATATATGAGGGCCCATTTCTCCGGGAAGAACGAAATTTGATCGACAATATTGCAAAAGCACTTTCAATAACGATTGAGCAAAAGCAGGCGGAGGAAGACAAAAAAAGACTTGAAAAACAAATTCGTCACGCCGACCGTCTGGCAACAATCGGACAGCTTTCAGCAGGTATTGCTCATGAATTAAATGAACCAATCGGAAATATTCTCGGTTTTGCTCAACTATTATCAAAGAACAAAGAACTACCCCATCAGATACATCACGATATCGGCAGAATAATTAATGCATCACTCCATGCCCGGGAAATCGTAAAAAAACTGCTTATTTTCGCACGACAAATGCCTGCTCACAAAGTAAAAGTATGTCTCAATCACATAGTAAATGAAGGCCTTTATTTACTTGAATCCAGGTGCATGAAAGAGGGAATTACCCTGAGGCTGTTACTCGAAGAAAATTTACCCGAGATCATTGCAGATCCCGGGCAAATGACCCAGGTTCTGGTTAACCTCGCAGTAAATGCGATCCAGGCCATGCCGGATGGGGGCATACTTAAAGTCCAGACGAGTACTCAGGATACCGATGTATTACTCATGGTAGAAGATACAGGTGAAGGAATACATCCTGATGATCTGAAACAAATTTTCCTGCCCTTTTTTACCACAAAGGAGATTGGCCAAGGGACCGGATTAGGTCTCGCTGTGGTACATGGCATTGTCACCTCACATGGAGGGTGTATCAGTGTTCTGAGTAAAGTAAACCAAGGTTCAAAATTCGAAATTAAATTCCCCATAATTTAGGTTGTCCAATCACCTCAATTATAATAAAATTACTCTGCAATTACACCATATAGAGCATACAAGTACAGACAGAACCCCTATTTATATTATAATGAGGCTATTGGACAACCTTGTTTGGGGCTGCGGGACAGCCTCAATTAAAATAGATTAATAAAAAAAGGGAAAATACCATGAAGCAGATAGGTGAAAAGGAATCGATTCTGGTTGTAGATGATTCAAAAGACACCGTGGAAATTTTAACAAGAAATCTCACATCCCGGGGGTACCAGGTTTTTACCGCATATAGTGTTATCCAGGCAATTAAAATTCTTGATTCGACCCCGGTACAATTGGTCGTTACAGATATAAAGATGCCTGAAATAAGCGGTCACGATCTTATACGGCATATTCGGGAAAATTTTCATGACACGGAAGTTATCGTCATTACCGGATATCCTTCGATTGAAGGAGCAGTAAAAGCGGTGAAAACCGGTGCTGAAGATTATCTGGCAAAGCCCTTTACCGATCAGGAACTTTTCTCCATTGTACGAAAAACTCTTGAAAAGCTTCAATTGCGTAAGAATATAAGGGAACAATTATATAAAAAACAACCGGCCCCTTACGGGCTTATAGGTAAATCCGACGCCATAAAAAAGGTATTTCGCGACATTGAAAAAGCAGCATCAACATCTGCAACAGTCCTTATTAGCGGGGAAAGTGGCACGGGCAAGGAGCTTGTAGCACGGGCAATTCATTACAGCAGTTCCAGGGCCTCTGCTCCATTTGTGCCAATTAACTGCGGCGGAATCCCTGAAAGTTTGCTGGAAAGCGAACTATTCGGATATGTGAAAGGAGCCTTTACCGGGGCTTTTGAAACAAGAGCAGGTTTTTTTCAAACTGCAGATGGAGGTACAATTTTTTTGGATGAAATCAGTGAGACCTGTACCCCCATGCAGGTAAAACTTTTACGGGTATTGCAGGATAAAGAAGTCTACATGATATCTTCCAGACGGTCACAAAAAGTAGATGTACGAATTCTTGCTGCAACGAATAAAGACCTTCTATCCTTGATTGAGACAAAATTGTTCCGGGCAGATCTTTTCTACAGACTTAATGTGATCTCCATAAATATGCCGCCATTACGTGAACGGGATGACGATATTTTGCTTCTGGCACGGTATTTTGCAAACAAATTCGCAAATGAACTGAATCAGCCCTTGAAAACATTTTCAACAAAAGCATTAACCGTACTAAAAAATTATTATTGGCCGGGAAATGTGAGAGAATTGGAAAATGTCATCCATCGTCTTGTGATAATGAATGAAGGAACTATTATTGATGTTCCCGATCTTCCCCCGCTCATGCGGTTTTCTGCCATGAAGAATACGGGATTTAACAGAACCCTGGCAGATGTAGAAGTAGAATATATCAGGAATGTACTTATCAGTGTAAATAACAATAAAACCAGCGCATCAAAAATATTAGGTATTGATAGAAAAACTTTACGTGAAAAATTAAAAAATTTCAAAGCACCAAACCAGTCTGCTTTATCCGAAAAACGTTAGGCGGAGAATAATTCCCCGGTGGAACAATTTTACCCGAAAACCCGTACCTCTATCTGCTATTAATATCTTCATATCCTTCACCAGTAAAAAAAAACCGATACAATAAGCGGCAAAACCGGACAATATTCTAAGGTTTATAAAGAAAATAATAAAAAAAATATTTTTTTGAGTATTATAGTGGTTAATTATGTACGTAATTAAAAGAATATAAATTTTTGGCATAAATCTTGCTAACTATTTATGAGATTGACTAAAGAACCAGGTGAACATTATAAATCACCGGGAAGGGATATGCTATGTCTTATCTTTATAAAAATAACGGAATCTGTTCGACCTGCATTAATAGTAAAGATTGTACGTACCAGGAAAATCATAAAGAAACTATCTGGCAATGCGAAGAATATAACGGAAACATTATTGAGCAAACAAAAAATGTTTATTCAGAAAAAACTGAGCAGACCGAAGCAGAAACGGATGTTTTCGCTCCCCGGGATATGCCCGGGAAAAGTGAAGAGATATATAAAGGATTGTGTATTAATTGTGAAAACAGGTTTGTATGTGATAATAAACGGGTTGAGGGGGGCATCTGGCATTGTGAAAATTATGAATAGAAGTTAAAAACACATATAACTGCCATATCACGGAAATAGAGATGAATTATCTTCCTACTAAGATAGTGTTTTCCACCTGACGTGCCTTAATTGTCAGTCGGGTGGAAAACCGATTTAAGGTGAAGAAAGACAGCACAAAAAAAAAGCTGATATTTAATAATTGGAGGAGCAGCATGGATAACAAGGAAATTATAGAAATTATAGAAAAAAGTAACCACGCAAAAGGCGGTATTATTTCGATTCTTGAAGAAGTACAGTCCGGATCTGGTTACCTATCCGAACATGCTCTACGTTTCATAGCAGAGAAAACCCACCGTTCTCTTGTCGATATTTATGGCATTGCCACGTTTTACAAATCTTTTCGGTTACAACCAGTGGGAAAACATTCTATTTCTGTCTGTTTGGGTACGGCATGTCATGTACGCGGCGCCCGGGCAATTGTAGAGGAATTTGAACGGCAGCTCCGGATCCCTGCAGGCGCCACGACAGATGATATGGAATTTACCCTTAATACAGTAAATTGTCTCGGAGCTTGTGCCCTTGGACCGATTGTTCTCGCGGACGGCACATACTTTTCAAATGTCACACCTTCACAGGTAAAGGACATACTAAAAAAAACAAAAAAAGGTATTGATTATTCCGGTATCAAGACAGATAAACGATACTTTCAGGTAAACGTCACCTGTCCCCATTGCAATGAAAGTCTCATGGACCGGGATCAACATCTTGATGGTTATCCTTCAATTAAAATGATGACATCAATTGATAATAAAAATTTTTCTCATTGGGTCTCCGGTCTCTATGGGAGTCCGACTTACGAATCAGAGTATACTGTTCCAAAAGACACTCTCCTGCATTATTTCTGTCCCAGGTGCAAAAAAGAGCTTAATGATTCTTTTACCTGCAGCACCTGTGAGGCGGATATGCTTTATATGAATGTTCAAAATGGCGGAATCCTTTATCTATGTTCAAGAACAGGATGCAGCAATCATCTTCTTGATATAAACAAAGACGACCACATGGCAACATTTACTAAAAAATTGAAAAATCAAAGGTAGAGACAGGGAAATGAAACAAATTAATTCTATAAACGATTTTAATGAGCTTCGTGAATATTTAACTGCTCATAAGGAAACAGATAAACCGACCATTGTTATTCCCGCCGGGACATGCAGTCAGGCCAGCGGGGCAAACGATCTCATCCGCATTGCAAAACGGGAATTGCTTGAAAAAAATCTGACCGGTAAGATTAATTTACTTATCACCGGATGCCATGGCTTATGTCAGATGGAACCCTCCGTACTCATAGAGCCGGACAGAACATTCTACCCCCGTGTAGGTATGGAAGAAATGGTTAAGATAATTCAAGGAGTAAGTCAAGGGAAGGTAATCAAAGAACTGCTATTTGTCGATGAAAAAACAGGGAATCCGGTGGAAAAGCAGGATGACCTTCCATTCTTTAGCAAGCAACAACGTACTCTTCTGGAGCATAATGAAAAAATTGATCCTATACGAATCAATCATTATATAAAAACAGGGGGATATTCGGCTCTTATAAATGTATTGAAAAACAACACTCCCGGGTGGGTGATAAAAGAAATTACATTATCGGGTCTCCGTGGCCGCGGGGGCGCCGGTTTTCCCACAGGAAAAAAATGGCAAATGCTGGCGGCGCAACCTGTGGGTAAGGGGAAATATCTTGTCTGTAATGCAGATGAAGGAGATCCCGGTGCATACATGGACCGGAGCATTCTGGAAGGAAATCCCCACAGTATTATAGAAGGAATGATTATCGGAGCATATGCCACGGGTGCGACTGAAGGAATAATTTATGTGAGGAATGAATATCCATTAGCCATCAAACACCTCCGAATCGCTTTAAAGCAGGCTCATAAAATCAGGCTCCTTGGAGAAAATATCCTCGGTACTGATTTTTCTTTTGATATCAGAATTGTGAAAGGTGCCGGTGCATTTGTCTGCGGCGAGGAAACCGCGTTAATACAGTCGATTGAGGGAAAAATGGGAGAGCCGCGGCAACGCCCCCCGTTCCCGATTCAAAAGGGGATTAATTCCGGCCCGACTTTAATAAATAATGTGGAAACATGGGCGAACATTCCGGTGATTATTAATTCCAATGCTTCGAAATTTGTAAGAACCGGGACAACAAATAATTCCGGAACAAAGATATTTAGTCTTGTGGGAAAAGTAAAATATACCGGATTAGTGGAAGTACCCATGGGTACTCCGATAAATGAGATTATTTATAACATCGGCGGCGGACCTGTTAACAATTCAAAAATAAAGGCTGTACAAACAGGGGGTCCCTCGGGGGGCTGCATTCCATCCGACCTGTTTTACCTTCCTATCGATTATGAAAGCCTTTCAGAGGCAGGTTCGATCATGGGTTCGGGGGGTATGATCGTCATGGACGACACCACCTGCATGATCGATGTGGCTAAATATTTTATGAATTTCCTTAAAGACGAATCCTGCGGCAAATGTTATACATGCCGGAAGGGAACACAGCGGATGTATGAAATTCTTGATGATATATCAACAGGCAAGGCTGATATGGAAATTCTGGATGTTCTTGAAAAACTTGCTCTCACGGTAAAAGACACAACCATGTGCGGTCTGGGGCAGACTGCGGCAAATCCCGTACTCTCTACGCTTCGCTATTTTCGTGAAGAGTACCTCGCACATATAGCCGATAAAAGATGTCCCGCAGGTGTATGTAAAGAACTTATCACGTATTCAATAAATGAACAATGCACCGGTTGTTCCCTCTGTGTAAAAAAATGCCCTGAACAGGCTATTTCCGGACAAAAAAAGGAACAACATGTTATTGATAGTTCAAAATGTATTAAGTGTGGAATATGTAAAAGCGCATGCCCATCTAACGCGATAACAGTCGCTTGATTTCTTAATATATGAAAAGACAAGACAGAGGAGAAAAAATATATGATAACACTTACCATTAATGGTCTTGATGTTACTGTAGAAGAAGGGACAACACTTTTGGAAGCAGCCCGATTTCTGGGATTCCCCATACCTACGTTATGTCATATGGAAGGACTTAAATCCCAGGGCGCCTGCCGTTTATGTGTTGTGGAAATAGGTGAAGGGAAAAAAGCAAAACTTGTTTCTTCATGTACATACCCCGCGGAACAAGGACTAAAAGTAAGGACCGCATCGCAGCGGGTTGTGAGTGCACGGAAGATGATACTGGAACTTCTTTTAGCTTCCTGCCCTCAGTCAAAAGTGATACAGGATTTGGCTTCGGCACACCAGGTTCGGGAACAAAGATTTAGACAGGAATATGAGGATTGTATTCTCTGCGGATTGTGTGTCCGTATATGTGAAGAACAAATGACTGCCAAAGCCATCGGTTTCCGGGGAAGAGGAGAAAACCGGAGTATTGGTACTCCCTTTGATGTGCAATCGGATGCATGCCGCCTCTGCGGAGCATGTATGTACGTATGTCCGGCCTGCCAGCTCAGGTGTACATACATGGAAAAGGAACAGGCAATATGCGGAGGGTGTGCAAATTTATCCCCGCCATGTCTTGAAGTCGAAGAGTTCGGTGACATGATGTGTTATATGTCACCCTGTTTAGCCTGTGAAATAAAAAAGGAATAAAGTTATATTCAATAAATTTTTCAATGAGAGAAAGGAGACAACAACATGTCATTTTCAAGAATAAACGCATCTGCTGCAACCCTTACAAAAAACAGAACGGAAAATTCAGTAATACCGACATCAGGGATGTGTGTTACCTGCGTGGACGGCTGTATTGGAATGTGTGAAATAGGAAAATCCGCGTACCGGGGACACGAAGTCATTTATCCCCAGCCTTTTGGAGTCATTACCACCGCAGGTGAAAAGGAATATCCTGTTGATTATTCACACTTCAATATAATGGGTACTGCGACAGGCGCTCATGGCATCGAAGCCGATAGTGATAAAGCCATTTTTCCTGCGGTGAATCTCGAAGTAAAAATAGGTCATGATAAAGGGATTAAGTTCAAATATCCATGGCTTATTTCAGGTATTGGTTCCACAAATATTGCAAAAAATAACTGGGAAGGACTGGCGATCGGCTCCGCATTATCGGGTACCGGATTGACCATCGGTGAAAATGTTGTAGGCATGGACCCTGAATCAGTCATTGTAAATGGAAAAGCCTCCGATACAAAGGATCTTAAAAGAAGGGTAAAGTTATACAGAGATTATCAGTTTGACGGCTACGGGGCGATCATTGTACAGGCAAATATAGAGGACACACGTTTAGCTGTGCAGGAATATGCAATCGAATATCTGGGAGTTGAATGTGTTGAACTCAAATGGGGCCAGGGAGCGAAAAATATCGGTGGTGAAGTAAAAATAAAAAGTCTTGAAAAGGCGCAATTATTATACCAGAGAGGCTATATTGTCCTTCCTAATCCCACAGATCCCCTTGTTATCGAGGCATATAACCGGGGCGCATTCAAAGAATTCGAACGCCATTCCAGAGTCGGTATGGTCACTGAAGAATCTTTCGCACAAAGAGTGGAGGAACTCCGGAAAGCAGGAGCAAAGTATATTTTCCTTAAAACAGGAGCATACCGGCCTGCCGATCTGGCGCGTGCCGTTTTATTTGCATCAAAATACAATCTTGATCTCCTCACCGTCGATGGAGCCGGAGGCGGGACAGGAATGAGTCCGTGGAGGATGATGAATGAGTGGGGAGTCCCCCCGGTGGAGCTTCATTCAATGTTATACGAATACGCCCGGCGTCTTTCAGCCAAAGGTTCATACGTACCTCCATTGGCAGTGGGGGGCGGATTCATTTTCGAAGATCAGATATTTAAGGGCCTCGCCATGGGTGCGCCTTTTGTAAATCTTATCGGTATGGCCCGTGCACCTATTGCAGCGGCTATGGTAGGAAAAACTATCGGTAAAACAATACAAGAACAGCAAATTCCCGTTTATATAGAACGCTTCGGAAGTTCCCGGGATGAAATTTTTATTACTGCACGGGTATTACGAAAAAAACTGGGAAATGAAGCATTTGAAGAATTGCCCACCGGCGCTATCGGTTTATTCACATATTATGAACGACTGGCCCAGGGCCTGCGGCAGCTCATGGCCGGCAGCAGAAAATTTGCCCTTAAACATATCTCCCGTGACGACATCGCGGCTCTTACCCCTGAAGCAGCGCGGATAAGCGGTATTCAATATATAATGGATGTTGATAAAGAAGAGGTTGAGAAAATATTTTCATAACTTCATATCAGCCCTCTATAAATTTTAACACCAATCCCCTCCCCGGGATTGGTATTTTCCATACCTTCTGCTTTATTGTAAAATCAATCCTACAGTAAAAAAAAAGCCGGGATCATCCCGGCTTTTTTTATTTCATAATAAACCATAGTTCTTTAATCTGTATTATTGTCTTTAATTCTTTGCCTCAAAATGCCCCCAGGATACGGAACACTTATAGTACACATAATATTTCCCATTAATTTTAGCAGGTAATTCAGAGGCCCCTGCCCATGTGTTGGTAAAATCAACACCATTGACTTCCAGAACAGTCAAGTTCCATGAGCTGATATAACTCCCAAGGCTGTCCGCTTCCCAGCAATATTCACCGGCACCATCATAAACGAAATTGGGTGAAATCGGGGTTCCTGATCCGCAATCTCCTCCCGTCGGTCCGGGTGTTGGTTCTGGTGTAGGTTCAATGGGCGGATCATCTGATAGAATCAGATTCTTTATATAACTTCCCGACGCGGAAAGATCTGCATCTGTCCAGGGCCCGCCGATATTTACTCCCGGTTTTAATGCCGAAGAGGCCTCCGATTTATAGCTGAAATTCCAATTGAGCCAGGTCAGATTTCTCTGATTCATCCAATCAACCCAGATATCGGATTCGGGAAAATAGTTCACGCCATTTGTTCCTCCGGTTGAATCACTCGTTCCCCATTCTGAAACAATAACCGGTAATCCGGCGTTTAGTGCTATGTCGGCTTTGTCTCGAATGGATTGAAAATGGGTACCGGCATAGAAGTGGAGCGCGTACATCATATTCGTATAACCTGTAAGAGGAGCATTTGCCACGACATCAAGATCCTGACACCAGTTTGGCGTTCCGAGGATGATGATATTATCAGGATCAATCGCCCTGATCGCCGGTATCACAACATTCGCATATGTCTTTATCGTATCCCATGAGACATATTCCGGTTCATTACAAATTTCATAGATGATATTCGGATATTGGCCATATAAGGAGGCCATTTCCTCGTAGAAATCGGTTGCGATGGATGTAAAGTTTGTGGGATCATTATGAATATGCCAGTCAATAAGGATATAGATTCCCGCGTCTATTGCATCTTCTATCAATTCAATCAGTTTTGTTTTCATATAATCGGGATGAACTTCATAGCCCCCCCAATAACTTCCGTTTTTGGTTTCTTCTACATACATAGCCGGTCTGATTACCTGGAGGTTCCAGTCATATGCAAGGTTAAAAATCGTATGTCCTGTCATGATGGGATACCATTGCAACCCATGAGTTCCCATTCCTTTTAATCGTACAGGGTTCCCATCATCATCACACAATGCAGAACCGATAACCTGTAACTGCCCGTACTGGCTTACAACACTTGTGTACCCGGGAGGAGGTGTGGATGTCGGAAATGCTCCCGTGGGAATTGTCGGTGCCGGGGGATTTGTCGCAGATGCGATGTAGATGTAATTTATTGTAAAATCCGCACTTAAGAGTAACCGCAGTGTATGAGTACCTGCATTGATAGCAACATTGTTTACCACGACATCCTGAAATGCCGCCCAGGCTCCTGTATCGGGGATGGCGATCACTCCCGAGACATCGACGCCATCAATCTCTATAGTAAATCCTTGTGTATACGCATGAGGACTTCCAATCCGTGTATAGATTGTATATGTATCTGTTGTCGCTATAGTGAGTGTATATTCAAGCCATTCACCCTGGGCCACCCATCCGACATCATATCCGCCTTCGGGACACTGTTCGATATCAACACCATCGGAACGATAGGCACCGCCTTCATTACCGGATGTGGTATCAAAATAATTAATGTAATCCTCGGCTTCGATTAATATTCCATCGCCTGTGCCTGGTGAGGGTGTCACTTCCGGGGTAATTTCCGGTGTAACTTCGGGTGTGATTTCGGGTGTGATTTCGGGTGTGATTTCGGGTGTGATTTCGGGTGTGATTTCAGGTGTGATTTCAGGTGTGATTTCAGGTGTGATTTCGGGTGTCACTTCCGGGGTAATTTCGGGTGTCGGATCACCTCCCGTACCCGGTTCAAGCCCCCATACTAAAATACCATTATGATAGAGTCCCGCTTTTTCCCAGATTGTAAAGCTATTTATTGTATGATCCTGGGAATAATCATCAGTTTCATCATAAACAGCCCAATTAGATTTATGCCAGGCAGACTGTACTCCCCCTGAATTCGCTCCATTCAGGAGAGTACCGGCGCCTGTTGTGAATCCGATCTCACAGTACCGGTTTACCCCGGTAAGAGCGGGGGATACATCCTGAAATGAACCAGTTACATTACTTGTCCCCACCTGGGCCCACCAGGTGCTAAACACATCATTTTCAGGACCATCAGATGTAAACCAATATCGTATGGTGAGTTCGGACAATGGGACATTTGTCCCGGAATTGTTATAGATCTTAAAATAAGCCTTTATCCAATTCTCTTGTGTAAATGAATCAGGACTCATATACTCAACATACCAGTCCTGAGCCGTTACTATTGTGCAACTCAACAATAGTAATAAACCTGCAATAACATTCTTTTTCATAGAAACCTCCAATTGATTTTTTTGTAACCATTTTTTAATTACTTTTTTATTTTGAGTCAAAATTTTACATGTTTTAGTGATTAGAAAACTAATGAAAATTTGGAATTGAAAACACTCTGTAGTAAGGTTAATAATATGCAAGAAATGTGCCAACTAATTGAGCTATCTCTATGTGGAGTATTGTATTGTTATTACTTTATCTGAATCTGAAAAAGGTACTAAAATTCCAATGTAATGTTGCATAATCCATCACAAAATGACCTAAAAGCACTTAAAATTTTCATTTTATCAAAAATGGAAGCATTTACAAAACATACCTGTTCCTGATAGATGGGTCATATTGATCCGGCTAAAATAAAATTGAACAATAAGAGAAAGAGTGTAACGGTTATGACCCATAAATGGAATTTGCACCATCCTATTGAATCAAATGACCACAACAATGAGGATGGATAGATAATAGTGTGTCAAAAGGCACCAAAATCCAACCTGCATCTGTTACATTTCCGTATCGAGTAATTTAGGTTGTCCAATAACCCCAATTATAATAAAATTGTTATCCACATACACTATATTTAGCGCATAAGCACGATCATAACCCCCATATATAGCGTAATGTGGTTATCGGTCAACCTTGTTTGGGGTTGCGGGACAACCTCAATTATTCCTAAAATACAAATGGAACTATAATCACAGATGTCGTTGTCCGTGTCATCAAACCGGCGGTAGATGTCATAAATACCGGGATATAATGCGGTTGTTGTGCGAGAGGTGGTTACTACGACAGACTGTTCGGGCTGCCTGAAGGGTCATCTCTTTGAATAACCTTCGATCTATGGTTATCCAATTATAAGTAAGAATTTTTTAATCTACCGGATTGGTTTATTTTTCTGTAATTTCTTGACTTTTGCAATAAAAATTTCTATCATGAAATGGGAATCGAATATGTCAAATAAAATAAGAAATAAGATTTTATTTATGACCGGGCATGAAAAATATCATGATTTTGATAAAATTACAGAGATGATACATGATTTTTTGATGAAGGCCGGTTATGAAATAACTCACACTCAAGACCCGGAAATGTACCATTGGTATAATATCAGAGATTTTGATGTTATTCTCGACATAACAATTCATTCATACCTTTCAGATGAGTGTGAAAAAGGTCTTTTAGATTCGATAATCGGACATCCCTGGGGAAATACCTGTGAACCGAAAGGTTTTATCGGTATTCATGGTGCAGCCTGTACGTATCTGAATTCTTCGAATTATCTCAACATGATAGGCGGGAGCTTATTAACCCATCCGGAAATACAGGAATATCAATTCAGAGTTGAAAATAAAAACCATCCGATAATGCAGGGAGTTGAAGATTTTAGATTAAAAACGGAACTTTTTTTATTAAAAGAGCATTCCTCATACGAAACACTTCTGACCTGTGAGTATCTCGGTTTTAAGCGACCTGTTGTCTGGTGCAAGCCATACGGACAGGGACGGGTTTTTTATTGTGCCCTGGGGCATACGGTTGATGATTTGGAAAATGAGCAGGTTCAAAAGATTATTATCAATGCAGTGAAGTGGTCTGTTTATAAGGGTGATGCAACATTCCCTTATCTATAAGTAATAAAGATGGACTTGTGCAGTCACTCACACCACAACCGAGCTGCCGATTATAAAGAGGAAATTATTTTTGCACTATTCTTAATACATCTTGATAAATTGTACCGTTTATAATATAATGTTAAATATGGTACAATTTAATGCGTTTTAATGATACTCATTATATTATTGCCTATCGTCTCCTCTGTGAACCGGATAAACTTTGGACAAGCCTCGACTTCCCCCACTGTCACAGACCTGCGATTATCAATTTTTTTAATTTTCTTATTGAACAGGGTGTGTTATACAGGGAACATTCCCGTGGCCGGAACAGTTCTACAAGACTCGTTAATCCCGAAAAATTGCTTAACCTCTGTATTCAGAACTTCGGTAATCACGAGGAAAAAGTGATCTCTTTTGTCTCCAAACGGGCGGAAACCGATCTGATAAAAGACCTTCTTGCCGCAAACATTGAATTTTATCCCGGACGGTTTTCGGGAATACGAAAGGAATTGATACATTCTACAGTATCCGGTTTTTGTCTATTGCTCCCGGAGAGGAGTTTGTTTTATGGCGAAAAATTATCCGAGTTTCAAATGGATTTCAAGGTACTAAAGGTAAGTTTTGGAGGAAATATTACTATCATATTGCCCCGGTATAAAAAATTTTTACGAAGATACGCTGTTTCCGGGGATTCAATGCTTTATCCCTCAGATTTCTATACATATCTCTTTCTCTCGGTTACGGAAAATATTATGGCGCTACCACAGAAAAATTATATGGAAAAACAATTAGGAGGAGTTGATGGAAATTTTCTTGCCTGGAGATGAGCAGGTACAAAAGATGCTGAAAGTATTAAAAGATCTTGAACAATACAGGGAGAATATTGTTCTCGTCGGGGGTTGGCTGCCCTATATGTATGTGACATATGTCTGGAACATAAAGTCCGATACCTTTGTCATTAAAACCACTGATATCGACTTTGCCGTCAGTGAACGATATGAATCTGCATCCCCTCTTATTTTGGATACATTAAAAAAATCGAAAGATTATATTACCGAACCGGTCTATTCCGATGAAGACTCTCCTTTTGATATTTGTGTTTTATACGGTAAGGAAAATACAAGCAGGATGCGGATTGATTTTTTGAGTCATGAATTTTGTAATCCCGCGGAGTTTCAGAAAAAATTACTGGGAGTGGGGGTAAACATAATTCCCCTGGAAACAGTGGAGTTTATGCTTAAAAAAACTTCCTCCCTGGAAATAACTATCCCGGCAGACGATAAAGATATCCGGTGTACTATTTTAAAACCCTCGGGCTACCTGTTTATTAAAGGATTGAGTTTTGCCACCCGAAGTACGGATGAAGATCATTACAAATATATCAAAGATATGTGGAGTATGTACTTTGTTCTTGATACAGTCCCCCTTCCTGAGAAAAAACAATTGTTTCAGGAACTGTTACAGTATAAAGAAGAAGAAAAAGAATACTATGATTTTTTTCTTGATAATATCAGTACCTACTTTACAGGAGAAAATCCAAAGGGAGTGACGGATCTGACAAGCTTGCTAAAGACAGCCTATCCTGAGTCTGTTATCAGAAAACGAATTCAAAAAAAGTTCGCGGAACTTGTGGAATTACTGGAAGGCAGGTAATAAGAAAAACACATTGACCCTGTTTCAATCAGGTTGATGCTCTTCCGGACAC
>JAFGRV010000185.1 GCA_016934975.1 Spirochaetales bacterium
GAATAATTATCAAAATAATTAGATTATATAGAAGTGTGGATTATTATGAATATAACACGAATAAAAGAGTGATTATATTCATAAGGTGATTATACATTTGTAGGGATATATAATTATACAATCTTTACAGAGTATACGATGATAGGGGTGAAATATGGCAACGCAGACACGTCACCGGTGTGATGAATATTATAGAATGTATCTGGATCATGATGTATCGTTTACTAAAGAAATAATAAAAGATATCGGACTTATTCCTGAAAAGAACTTTCTCCGATATGGTGGGGAAAACATTCCTTGTATTATTTATTCGGCATCCATGACCCGTTCCAGGATTATTGCACAACTACGTGCACCTATTTGTGAAAAAATTGGTCTTGGAAATAAAACGGCTTCCCTTTCTTTGGCTTTCAAACGGGAGAAAAGCCAGGATCCTGTTTCTCTCTTTATAAATTCAAAAATTGCAGGGTTTACTCCATATAAATCCGATATTCCCGGGGTTAATTTTGTGACCCTTACCTATATGAATAAACCCCCGGACGACTTTATTTATAAGTTAGGTACGGTACTTTCCGAAAGGTCAGACGAAACAAAAAGAAAAGAAGAGAGAATTCCGGTAGATGATGAGACGACAAAAACAATGAATCTCCAAACAGATAAAATCTGGGTTTTCTGTGATAATAAACAGATTCCTTGTGTTTTAAAAGACATTTCTTTTTCCGGAGCAAAGGTGATAACAAAGGGTCAAAAAGAATTCTTTGCAAATAAACCGATAAAGCTGGTTTTAAATATCAGCAACCTCGACGGAATTAGCGCCATGATCGGTAAAGTTGTCTATTGCGAAGAAATCGTCATAAACAAAACAATAAAATTTATCAGTCTGGGTCTTGCTTTTGATAAAGCAAAAATTCCCGATTCATACAAAGAGTGGGTGCAGAGTTTCATGAATAAATAATCTTTATTAACTATTCTCTGCATCATTAAGTTGTCTTTTCAGGTCTACTTTTAAACAGAGTTGAATATAGTGATGGATTTTATTTTTATCGGTACTGCTTAATCCCTCCTGATGAACAGTTTTTTTATCAATTACATTTTCTCTTTGATATTTAAAAACATAAATTTCCGGGTTTAATTTTGATATTCCGATGAGTTTGACACTTGTACGGACCCGGGAACCTTTAAGTACCAGGAGGACATTATCATATATATCCCCAACAGTGAAAAATGGTGCATACATCGTCATAATTTGACATGAAAAAGCATAGGCGGAAATGTCTATAATTGTTCCTTTTACTGTTTTATGCGTATCTTCCATATCAAAAAAAACTTCTGTTTTGCCGAAAGCACGCGCCCGGATATACTTTCTTTTTCCTTTCGCTTCAAAATAAAAAAGTATTCTTTTCATTACGTCTATGGTATTCATTCTAATCTCGGAAATCGGGATGACCGGGATGCCCCGTTCAAGCAATGAAAGCTTGTCATCGATGGAAATCGTATTATACACAAAGGCGCCAATCTGAATAAAAGTCTCTTTGATCTTGAATGCTTTATCTATAAAATCTATCCAATACTCCATCTCTATTTCGTTCAAGATACATATAAATAGAACATTTCTGATATTATTATCAAGAATACTTACCAGTTTATCTTTATCACCTTTATCCACGGAGTAGGTCTCAAATTCAAGTTTTATAAGAGTATCTGTAATGACCGAAAGAAGACTGATAGGATTAATGAAGTAAATTTTTACAGATAATACCTGGTCTTTATTAATATCCAATCGCATTTTATTCCTTTATCGCGAAGGTCTACAATACTGACAATTTTATACATTATCAGTATTTACAATTGTCGTAAGGATTTCAACTTCGTTGAAATCCGATTATAGTTTTATAAAGGTGATTGTCATTTCCTTTTACTATAAGTATTTACAGACCCTGATAGAGTGCCTGGAAATGACAAACTCTAAACAATTGAGTATACTATCTATTGTAAGAGAGGTGAGGGTGTGTTTCAAGTTTTTTCTCATTATAATTAGAATCGCTATATCAGCATTATTTAGGTTGCGGGAATAGCCCGGGTAATGTATAATCAATAGTATAATCTGTTTTTAAAAAATAAGCAGAATGAAGTAACAAAGAGGAATCCTAAAAAAAGGGGGAAACAAACTCATCGATGACACCTCATCATCAGCTTGAAGATCAGTTTAATGCGAAACTCAAGGATCTCCTCGACCGTGAAGCGGTATTGGAACAAATAAAAAAGGACCTGGAGACTGCTTACTCCGGATTAAGAGACATCGATGACCGCTACAGCCTTATCAGTCATAAACTCACCATTTGCCTTGAGATTATTACTCAGATCGGATTAAATCATCCGGGAGATGAGATGCTCATGTTACAGAACCTTGCCGGGAATAAAGCTCGGGAAGCAGTGCGTATGCTCGAAGACCTTATCGATGATACCATATCGGAAGATCAGAAAGAAGTTATTGTCAATGCGGCAGGGTATAAGGCAGCAAAGGATTTGCTGTATCAGGTACTCCTTAAAGGCGGTGGTGTATTTTTTGAAACAAAAATAGAAGATAAGAAAAAAGTAAAAAAAATATCTCGGATAATTACCAATGCAATCCTTAAGTTTTCTACTCCCGATGATAATTATTCTCCGTTGTTTAAAACAGAGGAACTTTCCGGGATTTTAAGGAGAATTGTGGATACTTTTTTACCTGTATTGGGGAGACCCTATCAGAAACCGCCTCCCTATGGTATAGAAGAAGGTGAAGAAGTATTTTATTCTTCCAAAAAAATAAAACTTCCTCTTTCTCAGGCAATTTATTATCTTGAAAACGAAGTTGTTCCCAAACTTCAGGAGGAAATAAAAAAGGAACCCGGCAACCGGGAACTTCAACATCAGCTTGCAGGTACGGAAAAACAAATAGAAGTTTTAAAACAGACCAAATTTTTCCCCCGTTCATCTCCTGTCTTTCCGGAAAAAGGATTTTACTCGGATAGTATTACCGGTTATACAGAAGACGGTGAAATGCTCATACCATTACATATTCCCGTAATCTATAAGTCGGGGACAAATCTCGGGCGGATGCAAGTGATGGTCTGCGCGGAAATCACTCGAAAACTTGCGGGAAAAGGATTGTGTCCGGAACTTGACAAAGAGTATGCATGGCTTAAGCGGATCGAGAGCGGGAAAAAAGGAAACTCAAGAAATCCAAGTTTTGCCCTCAATACCTACACCGGTTTTAAAATGCTTAAAAATCTCTATCCTTTCATGGCAAAGCTGGAAAATAAGCAGGCCTTTAAAAAACTCCTGGGGATTGTGAATAAAACCGATAAAAAATATGCGGAAAAGTTTGTCCGGCAATTTATGGCAGAAGATGAATTATCCATGAAAAGCCTTCCGTAAGTTTGATACTTGACTATTCTTTCATAAGCTTCTATTCTGGCATGAATATGACAGTAAAAACTCAATCTAACATTAATGTTATACACGTCCTTATAATTTTTCTTTTCATCCTTTGTTTTTTCGTGTTCACTTCGTGTATATCAACACCCTTTCATCAATCCGATTCAATTAATACCATCAGGTCGGGTGTTGTGAAAATTTTTACCACATCCGTAAGACCTTTGCACTATATTCCGTGGAAAATGGATAATAATGAGTCGAGTACGGGATCCGGTGCTATTATCGAGGGAAATATGATCCTCACGAATGCCCATGTGGTTTCCGATTCTACCTACATAGAAGTGCAGAAAGAGAATGATCCTAAAAAATATAAGGCAAAGGTGCTTTATATCGGACATCA
>JAFGRV010000186.1 GCA_016934975.1 Spirochaetales bacterium
ATGATAGTAAAAATAATAATTATAACGGGGAGGGATATTTTAATAAATTCAATTATCCTAAAATGCTTGTTACCCTGCAAAGAAAACGTTGTATTTTCAACTTTCCGTAAAAAAAAGATATAGCCGGTGAGGATTGATAGTATCGTTAAGGGGAGTTGCAAAATAATAAATTGCCACATTGGAAGGCGTGTAATTTCGATCGCCAGTAATACTCCGGGATAGACCGGCCACCAGTATTCCCAGACATGACGGAACCAGTAGTTAATCCGTGTCTTGAGCACAGGTTCCACCACATTTTCCGTATCACAATCATCAACCAGAGGGGCGGAAAACAAGGCACCCCCGGGCATGGGGAGGAGCCCGATCACTGCAGGAAGCAAAGCAACGGAAAAGCGTTTTGTTGCCCGGGATTGCACCATCCGGACAAGTTCCTTCAGGACCCCAGTTTCTGACATTTGAGAGCTAAAGACGATGACCTCTACTATGATAATGAGGAGAAAGATAAGATTTATGGAGGTGAGTCTGTTATAACAAATAGTGCCTATTGCGGAGAGAGCATGTCCGGACCAGAAAGCAAGAATCAGGGTGCCGAACAATACGGAAATAACGAGGTTTTTAGTTATATTGTTCACGATAAGAATTCCTGCCAGAGAAAAGAGTACTTTGACAAGAACCGGGGCAGCCATTAGTAATGATAGTATGTTGATATGTTCCATAGATCTTCGGATTCTATACGAAAAAGTACGTATATTTCAAGGTTTATGAGAAAATAGTTACCGATTACAGAAGAGAAGTAATATACCAGATAATAATGGAGATGAGCAAAAGAGTTACCACCAGGGCGGCAACTTTATAAAACCAGAGGGGAAATTCAATTGATGATTTTTTCTTTTTTGATAATATGAATCCATTGCTCTTTTTTCTTCCCGGCGGCTCTATTCCTTTTGTGAAATACCCGCACTGTGGGCAGCCGGAAAGGAATTCTTTCGGCATCCCCGTATACTTACATTCCGGGCATACAACTGCCGTGAAAAACCGGCCGCAGAATGGGCAGCGATGAGCATTATAGGAGACAGACTTTCCACAGGATTCGCAGAGAAAAACGGTCTTCATGAAGTTGATAGTATTATCTATCTTCCGTTATGTCTATACTATCACTATCAAAGAAACTCAATATTTCATTTTCATCAAAAGATTTAAATATGTTTTTCTCATTCATCACAATACTTTTCACCAGATCTTCTTTTCTGTTCTGAAGTGTAATAATCTTTTCCTCGATAGAATCTTTGACGATTATTTTAAAAGCGATGACTTTTTGTTTCTGTCCGATCCTGTGGGAACGGTCAATAGCCTGCTGCTCGATTGCGGGATTCCACCAGGGATCAAAAAGTATCACATAATCCGCAGCAGTAAGATTGATTCCTATCCCACCGGCTTTTAAACTCAGGAGAAACACCGATATATCGTTGTTCTTCTGAAACTCTTCGATTTGTTTTGAACGGTGCTTTGTGGAACCATCGATATAGGTGTACGGAATTTTCACTCCATTGATATATTCTTCTATTTTCCTGAGGACCTGGACAAATTGAGAAAAGATTAAAACTTTGTGCTTTTCCTCCAGAATTTCTTCGAGCATTTCCTTAAGAAGATCGAATTTAGAAGAATTAATATGAGCATATTCCTGTGAAACTAAAAACGGGAAAAGCACCATCTGACGGAGACGGAGGAGTGCTTCTATGATTTCTATGGAAGATTTTTTTAACCCTTTATGTTCAATGGTTATTCGGATTTTTTCTTTATAATATTGACTTACTTGCAGATATGCCTCTTTTTGAAGACTATTCATTTCGACATATTTATAAATAATCTCTTTTTCCGGGAGATCATCCAGAACATCTTCCTTTTTTCGTCTCAAAATAAAGGGATACACAATTTTCTTCAGTTTTGCCGATGCTTTTTCATTTCCATATTCTTCAATAGGTTTTGTAAATTTATTTTTAAACTCATTATACGATCCGAGTATACCCGGATTAAGAAAATCCATCTGTGCCCATAATTCCAATGTATTGTTTTCCACCGGAGTGCCGGTGAGGGAAAGTTTGTGTTTCGCCTTTAAAATCTTAATCGCCTTAAAGGTTTTCGAAAAGGCATTCTTAATACTCTGAGATTCATCAAGAATAAGGTAGTCATAGCTGCGTGTCGTAAAAATACCAATATCATTTCTGAGGGTATGGTAGCTTAATAAAATGATATCATACTCACTATAAACCTCTATTGTCTCTGGCCTTTTTCTCCCGGAATGACGAATAACACGTAAATTCGGGGCAAAGCGTTTCATTTCATTTTCCCAATTGGCAAAAGTTGTTACCGGGACCACTAAAAGGGAAAGAGAAAGGTTGTTTGCTTCTTTCAGATTTTCAAGTAATGCGAGAGCCTGTACTGTCTTTCCCAGACCCATATCATCTGCAAGACACCCGTTCAAATTCGTTTCATGAAGAAACCGGAGCCAATAATACCCCGCTTTCTGATAATTTCTGAGTACAGGAGTAAATGCCAGGGGAAGATTATACTCCGGAATCTCCTTACTATTCTGTAATTTTGAAAAAGTAGAATAGAGAAACGTCATCTCTTCATTTCTGATTGTAGCAGCATCCTGATACAGGGATTCTACAACATCAACATCGAATTTTGAAAAACGCAACGATTTCTTGTCTTTGCGGCACGATGAGAGTAATTGCTTTAATTTTTCACAATCTTCCTTATTGAGCAGCAGATAGGAATCTCCTATCTTTCCGATACCCTGATGCAGATCTTCGAGATTTATATCAACATGAACCTTATTGCCATTATCATCAACAAAGAAGATATCCAGATTAAACCAGTCGATATTGGAAGATATCGCGTATCTGAAGGCGCCTGAATGCTTTTTTAATGTTTTTTCTTTTCCAATACGCAGCCGGAAGCCTTTCTCGATAAAAGAAGGACCTAATTCAGTGAGGAACGTATAGAGTGGATAATCTATCTGAAACCTGGAAGGATTATTCGAATAATATCCTTCAGGAATATAATCTTTAACATATTCATGTATGGCCTGAAGAATTTCTTTTTCCATCACATTTCTTTTTCTGATTACCGTAATATTCTTTCCGGAATGTTTGTGTATGATAAATCCGTCTTCTTCATTATAATTTATCTCATTATCCATATAATCAAAGCTGATGTTGATGTCAATTCGCCCGCCGAATAATGACCGAACCCCGATTATTGGTGAAGGCTGAACATCGATCATGCTGACTGTCCTGGCATCAAACTGTATATCTATCATAGGTGCGAGTACGGACGGTGTATGTAATTTTAAGTACTGTATGTCAGAAGGTGTATAAAGATATTTTTTCTTCATAATATTCTGGACAAAATAAGCGAATTCAGGGCAATTTTTACGATAAAAGAGCGTACCTTCCGTTGAAAGGATGGAAAAAATTGTTCCGCCATTGATAGGATAATGGGAAATATTTTTAGTTGAGGATACTTTATTATTTTCACCATGAAAAGTAAGGATCGGAGAAAATAATACTTCGTCATGTCGTATTTCAATAAGCTCAAAGGTAAGAACCATTTTTTTTAGTTCACACCGTTCTATGGGTATGGTTTTATATTTATGCATATAATATAATTGAAGAGATTTATTATTGACAAAATGGTCAAGATACGAAAAAAAAGAATCTTTCTGTTCACTCGTGCATAAAAGTTTCTGAAGGATCTCATTTTCTTCATCTGAGCAGCTGTAAACCCGATTCTTCGTATAGTTATAGATATTCCCTGTTGATCCATTCTTCTTTATATATTGTAATGCAGGAGAGAGAGTGAATTGTATATTCTCATTAAATTCAAATTTCTGTTTCCGTATTTTAAAGACAATTTTCCAGAGTTTCCCGTCATCTACCGGAGAATAATTTACCTGCTGTTCTATATCTTTACAAAACAGCCTGATTTCCCTGGAAGGGAGATTTTCAAATGAAAGGGGATATATTTTCTCTTTTTCTTTGAGATCAAGTTCCGGGAGTATATGAGGTAATGCGATAATTTTGCCATTCTTCTCATTAAAATACCGGATAAGAACAGCGGCGATATGTTTACACCTGCTCCAATAGGGACAATCACAATCGGCATGGTGCACTTCGTCATTGTCATCGATGAGAATATTCACCTTATAACGGTTTTTTAATGAACCCCGCACCGTTGCATTGATGAGTTTGTTATTAAGAGTAAATTCCTCTATCATTTCTTTATTATAATAATTGAGTCCCCGTTCATAGATGAGTTTACCAACATATTTTAAAACCTGTGGATATCGCATTAATTACCTGTTATCTCTTCTTAGTATTTTCTTATGGGTTTTGCCCCATAATGTTATTATAGTCCACAATTCCCTCTGTTAATGCTTTAATTTACATCTTAACTGATTCAAATTAATTATTGGAACCATGTATGTACTATTATTTTATATGTAAAGATAACAATTTTATGGGATACTTATCAAGTTATTGTAGAGTCCTATTAGTGAAACTTTTTTTTATTCTCATAATAAAGATATCTATAAAAAACGAAAAATGGAAAAGCAACAGGTTCTGTTACAAAAATATTTTTATGTAACAAAGAATATGATAAAACAATCGTGTGTAAGAAATTGATAAACTTAAAATCGGTGAGTATATTACAGATCTTCCGGGCCGGGAATGTCTTTAAAATAGAAGGTGGTAAAAAAATACTCTTCATACATCCCGGATGATTTTTCGAAAAAACAGGTAGTGAGATCAACCGAATAATCAGGTATAAGTTCGGTCTGTAAAGTCCCGGGTAATAGATCTAAAGAGAGTTTACATTCAAGTTCTTTCGCACTTGCCGTAACAATTCCCACTTCTATGATTTCTTTTTTCCCGTTTTCCCATAAAAAGATCCTGCCATTCCTCGTGTTCATGTCAATTGTGATTTCAATAGTATAGGAATTGAGGTCACAGATTCCCCGTGATTTATATAAGTAGAGGAAAATCAGTAAACCATTTGTAATAGGTGAACCTGTGGAAAAATAAAAATAGAGATTATTCCGGTCAAAGAGGGCTTTGATAACTTTAAGTTGGGTACCGTTATACCCCCAATAAACAGAATCTTCGATTTTATGAACTTCGATCTTCCCGTTTTTTTCCCTGTTAAATTTAAAGGGATTATAAAATGACGAGAACCGGGCAAGAGGAGCAATCTTTTCCCAGTCGGAAAAATCCTTATCAATCGTAATGATTGCATTTTCCTGAAGGACAGAAGATTCTTCGGGTACCGTTGCAATTTCCTGGGCACTCAATCCTGTTGAGTGACTGAGAATAATGATAAAACAGATTATAATATAGTAATACTTCATATCCTTCATATCGGTGAAATATGAAAAATCCTACAGTCTAAAACATTCACTAATATTATTACTTTTTATGTACTGCAAGAATCGTAAGATCATCGTATTGCTCATCCTCATTTAAGTTTAAAAAGGCAACATATCCCGGATTTTCAGGAAGATCAATTCTCCTGGTAAAGTACTCGCTGTATTGTAAAAAATGCTGCTGCAGGAAACCATCAACCTTTGTATCAACAAGGATTCTATCTTCACTTGTGGCACCCGGATGTTTATAAATTCTAAAAATTTTTTCCACTGATACTAATGCCATAATAATGTCGGAAATCGTTCCTGAAAGGGTTGAAAAATCGAAACTTAAGTTTTCATCGGGTATGGGAGAATGTGATTTTATGAGCTGAAAGGATCCCTTGTTTATAACAGATTCTATGATGGAATATAATCGTGTGAGACCAAGTTCTTCGCCGCCTTCCCCTTTCATATGGGTTCCATTATGCATTTCATTATCTTCGAGTGCCGGGTCATTACATATAACCGGGTTCGCATTTATGTCCCGGAAAACTCTTTTTGCTTCATCAAATCCATCACTAAAAAGAAAAAGCATATCTCCTTTATGAAGTATCTGTTTTACTTGTGAGAAGCCTGTCTGCATTTCAATAAGAGACGAAGGAAATACACCGGCAGCAGGTGATTCAGGTAATTTTGATTGAATCATTTTATTTTTTTGAGACGAGTAAATGTGAATGAGATTATCTCCCGCATTACAATAATAAGTAATCCCTGTCTTTACATTTATGATCACAATAATGAGGGCGGCAAATCTTCCTTTAAATCCTCTTTCCTCGATCATATCATTGATCTTATATACAAGTTTATCAATTTTTATCCCGGGTGTTTTTAATGTCCATTCGTGAAAATAATCGGTAAAAATCGTAGCGACTTCCACCATGATAAGAGCAGCCGGCACACCTTTCCCGGCAACATCACATTTAATGGCAGCATAATGTTCATTATCAAGCTTTACAAAATCAAAATAATCCCCGGAAACTCCCTTTGCCCCTTCGTAATACCCGAAAAATTCCACATCATCATTCTTTTCAGAGCCGGTTGATCCCTTTTTTCCGTCTTCATCTCGTACCAATGGTATAAACATTTTCTGGACTTCTTTTCCTACTGTAAGGTCCTTATTCGCGGCTGCCGCTTTCACCAACCCTTGAGTCATTTGATTGATTATATCCGCAAGAAGACGTATCTCATCCTTTTGTTTTATCGAGATAATATGATCTTTTAATTCGGATTTATCTTCCGTATCCCGGATCAGAGCAACACCTCGTGCGAGTTTTTTAATAGGGCTGATGGTGATGGAAGCGAGAAGAATCGCTCCGGCGATACCAAGACCGATGGCTATGAGTGAGATAATGAAAATACGAACAAGAAGTTCATTTGTAGATGTTTTAATAGTAGTGAGAATTTTCTCTGTTGATACGACAACCCTCACCATTCCCCGAAAGAAAATATCTTCATCCTGAAAACGGTATACAACCGGTTTATAAAACGTATACATCTGACCCAAATTATCCGGAGAGAATTCAGGGACCGATCCTTCAAAATCAAGACTGATGTTTCGCAGCTTTTCATCGATAATAAGACTTTTCACCCTCCGTGCCGCGTCAATTTCAGCAAGTTTTTGCTTTGATGCCCCGTCTGTTTTCCCCAAATAGGTAATCGCCTCGGAGATGAGATCCTTCACTTCTTTCGCGAGCTCAGAGACTTCCTCTATTGCCCGTTTATTTATTTTTTCCGTTAAAGAGGGGACGAGGGGAGAGACATCATCTGTTAATATAGATTCTCCGATAATATATTCATCCGTATCGATAGATGCTGCAATTTCTTCATTGTTTGTGGCCCATACATACTCAAAGGTACTGGGAAACTTGGAATCCCTTTTATTAATACCGGTAATTGTCACATTCACGGCTTCATCCATAAACTCACTCTGATTGGGAAGTGCTCCAAGTTCCTGGACATCCTGTAACGGGAGATAGGTATTTGCCCCGGAGACAAGACTTCCCATAAGTACTCGTACCTGTTGTCCAAGACCTGCCGCAAGATTCGCACGTTGAGTCTGAATCATATAAAAACTGAGAGTAATAGAGAGCATGAGTATAATAAGAAGAATTAATGACGTCATGAGCACACTGAATTTAAATCGCAGTCCTAATCCTTTTGTTTTTAGGACTGCAATTTTTTTTATTTTTTTACTTTTTCTCTCTTTTCCTGACATAATTGCATATACCTCCGCTTCTATCATCTGCCCTTCTTTGAGTACTCCTGTAATTTTCTTGATAGAAAAAACAAAGAGTAATCCTAACAGAATCACTAAAAGCCAGATAAAAATTTCATTGATACTCACCGAAAGAATAGGTCTTGTAAATTTATCCCAAGCCGGAAGGTATGGGGGAGGAAAATCACCTATTTTTACCGTAAGAGATGGTTCTAATTTTATTTTAAGCCGGGAAACATAGCGTCCCCTGGTCTGATGATTTAAAATGAGTTGATATAGATCTTCTTCGATATCAAGGATTTGTAATTCGTCAATAGTTCTGTCATTGACGATTTTGTACTCATTCTGTGCAAGAGTGAAGGTATAATCATAGGGTTCCTTCCCGTCTTTATCAAGATATATTTGGTTGATAGTACCCTGTGCAAGAAAACCGCGCCCTTTAATTTCCAAGGTTGTTTCATCGTAGGAATTCTTCCGGGGGATGATATCCGTGACAATGGTGACAGGGATATATTTATTTAATTTAAATAAAAATGAGACAGATTCCCCCGGATTTCCCACATGATCAATAGCGCGGACCGATATAGCCCATATTCCATTATCAATATTTCTATAGGTTTTTTCCGATTGAAATAATACGATAGATGATCCGGGCTTCTTTATTTTATTCTCCGGTATGTCACTCACAGGCAACGAGAGTGTGCTGCTTATATATTGAAGTTCGTAAGAATACCCTGCAACATCATCATCACCGGGAGGTATCCATGATACGGTAAATGAATTTGATAAAAGAAAGCCATTTTCATCAGTCTTAAGTGTATTGAAGGTAATGAGACCGGGAGGCTTCGTATCCCGGATATAGGAAACCGATGTGGTAGAAGAATAATTCCCTGCATAATCCCCTGCTTTCAGGTGAAAATACCATGTTCCGTCTTCATCCGCTGTCAATGACATGGTGGTGATATCTTTTGATATCTCCTTCATATCAGCGAGTGAAGCATATCCTTTCCGTGACCATGCATAATAGAAACTTGAAATTCCGGAGGAATCTTTTGGCGTGGACCACCTCACATTAATGGTACTTTTATTCCCGGGCTTACCCGGGCTGAAATTCGTTGTATATATTCTGGGGATTTCAACAAACTGGTCCGGTTGCAGGATAATGAGTCCGGATGTATTTTTATAAATATTTTCCCAGAATATGTAGAGAAATTCTTTTGTCCGGACCGGTGAAGGAAAGCGGGAATCTCCCGGCAGGGTATAGGAAAGATTTCTTTCTTCCCATTTCAATGCGGTTTTTTCAGCGATTTTAATTTGATCGTTTCCTGTACTGTCAAACCAGAGAATATAGATTTTCCCATTAAACGAATAGATTTGAGGAGCCCGGCTCGTATAATTCGTGGTTGTAATGCGTTCATGGGATAACACCTCTCCGGAGAATTTTAGTTCGGCGAGATAAACTTGTGTACTCTGGAGAAGATGTTTTCTTTCCCAGGTGATATAAAGATTATCATCAATCCCGGTAATGAAAGGCCGTTGATTATCAAACTCAAAGTAATTTCGTTCCCTCCCATTAATTATTTCATTAAAGTCTGTAATAAGCCGCGCCTTACTCCATGTCTGGCCCTCATTATTACTCATCTTCATATATAATTGATACCCGGACTGCTCTCCTTTAATCCTTGCCTGGAATATCACATATTCTATGTTTTTAAACTGACAGTAGGAAGGTAGGAAATTAAATCCAAGCTCCTCCTCCGTTTCAACGACAAACCTGTTAAATTGCCCTGTATAATTTTTATTTTCAAATACAGTATTATTCAAAAGCAGATAATAGATTGAGAGGGCTTCCGATACAGTGTCTTCGTACACAATAAAAATATAGAAATCCCCGTTCTCTTTTGTAAATATTTTCGGAGACAATGAAGTCTGGGTAGAAGTGATGGTTGTGGAAACAAAGGTCTTTCCCTGGTCCCGGGAATAGAATATTGATGTTTTATATTCGGATATACTTACCGCTATATAAATATTTCCTTCATTATCGATGGACAGGGAATATATCTGTGTTTCCTTATCAGTAAAAGAAAAGGGCCCTGCAAAACGTTCGTTTTTTATCCATTCTTTTGTATTTTGAGTTGTCCAAAGGGAAAGATAGGTTTGTGCTTTATTTCCCTGGTACACAAATTCCTGCCATGCAAGAGCAATTGTATCTCCCCCTGATGCTGCATTGACAAAACGTGTATTTGATTGTATGAGAATCTCAGGATCTTCCCAGTTGATGTCCCGGGAAAAAAGGCGAATTGGAAAAGTGAGAAGAAATAAGAGAATTAAAAGAATACACCTGCTCTTTACCATGTGTCTGTATTATATGTATCGGACGTAAAAATGTATAGATAAATGAGCAAACTCGTTCAAATATTATTGTATTCCAAGGACTGCTTTCAATTTTTTCTCTAAATCGATGAGGGGTTCATACCCTTTATTTGCTTTATCTTTTATTAAATTTGCGACAATATCATATGCTTCGATGTATTGTCCTTTCGTATAAAGCTGTTCCGCCCGTTCATATAATTTCGTTGCATTGGCGGAAATAACAATCTTTTTCTCCGAACCGGCCTCCACACCCATTTTATCATACAAATTCTTTGCTTCCTGATTATCGGGATCAAGTTTAAGGGCGTCCCCAAGAAGTTTCCGTGCCTGGGGGAATCGATCATAATCCCTGTTCAAAATGATCGGTTTCGCCTGGGCAGTATATTCTTTAGATTGTTTCTTTTCCGCAGCAGTGGGGAGCCTTCTTTTTATACCTAAGGCATATTCCAGATCAGTTATCATTTTTTTTAATCCGGGGTAATTTGGATCGATATCGGCGAGATCTTTTAAATCGATATAAGCTACCTGTTTATCCTGATTCGATCCGTTAATTTTTTGTTTTGCTTCGCTCATGCGTTCAGAAAAAGTCCGATTAAATGCTTTTTCATCGGTTACTTTAAGTATAAGGAGTTTGAGGAGCCGCGCATCATTATTATAGGGGAATTGCTTTGTAATAATAATCAGTTTTTCTTCTGCATTTTTAAACAATAATAATGCCTCATCCATTTTCCCCTGTTTCACCAGCTCGATAGCTTTATTATAATCATCTTTTGCAAGATTAAAGAGTTGACTCACTTCTTTATATAAAGGATCAGTCTCATTAATTGTCCGTGCGGATTCTATGGTAAGAGCTGTCAATACATAGGCAAGCCAGTCTTTATTTTCAGGATTCTCCTCCGATTTCGTACTATTCCATACTTCCTGAGCCTGGATAAATGCATCATATGCTTCTTCATATAATCCATTTGAATAGAGATTTTTTCCCTGCTCCATCAATCTCCGGTATTCTTTTATGGCTACCTCGTTTTTTTCATTTTCCAGGGATCTGGAAAGTCTTACTAATTGTGCATCTTTTGCCCGGACTTCCTCGTCCTCCTGAAATGATAATGAGGTACGAAAGGCAGTACTTGCTTCCCCGATTTTTGATTCTGTTTTAATAAAATCTTTGCGTTTCAAATAAAGCTGTGCTTCATCAAAACGGGTATTTCCCAGGTCTTTAAACTTTTTCCCTTGCAATACATTGTTCTCGGCGATCCTGCGTTTCTCTGCGATTGTTTTTATAAGATTAGTCACTTCGGAATATAACGTATTAGTTTCATCGATGACAGTACCCATAGCCGATCCGGTAAGGATACCTTTTTCCCATTCCTTTTTAATACTTTGGAGTTTTCCCGAGATAAAGACCAGGGAAGTATTTATTGAAATAAAATTCTTGATACGTTGATCGGGAAAATAGACAACACCGTATTGTTCATGAGGAATACCATTTTCGAGCAAATTATTTTCCTGCTCATACCTATTAACAAGCTCATTATATATTGATGATAAATAGGTAACTTTTTCTTTTATAATAGATGCCGCCTTATGTGAAGCAAGAGAAAGAATTGATTCTGCTCTGGTCTTATCAAAAGATAGTGATGTCTTCTCCGACCTGTCACGAATATATGTCTCCCAGTCCTTTAATAGAAGAAGAATGATGTTCTGCATTGTTGCGAGATCACTTTCCAGTTTATTATATTGATTTTCGGAAATAACCCCTGCTGTTTCCTCAAAGGAAAAAGTACCCGGTAAATTTTCAATAACATAGAGATATGCAAGAATCTCTTTTAAATTTTCCTGGCTATCCATAAAATGAGGTAATGTATCACTTATAATCCAGTTGCCAGGGGTTTGAAATATATAATCGGAAGGAAACTTTTCTCGTGTATCAAAAAAATAAGCAACCGGAAGGATTTGTTCCATAATCGAACGTCCCCGTTTCAGGACATTTGCCGCATCTTCAAAGCGGCCTGCTAGGTAGTATTCTTTTCCTTGCTCCAATAATATGTTTGCTTCTTTTGTATAGGTATCATCAATACCTGTCATTAACGAATCCAGGAACTGATTCATCGTCGATATAATACCTTCCGTGGTTCCCAGGGAATCCCTACCCATAATCAGCTGATATGTATATTTAAGAAATAAAATTGAACTTCCCGATTGACCTCTTTGACGCAGTTTATCATTCTGCTCTCTTATAAAAGAAGTCTTCTCTTCTATTGTTTTTTTGGATTGAGAGAGAGCGAACAAATAATCAAGGATTTCCCGGGTGGGAGGAACAGGTGCTTTTGCATCAAGAAATGAGACATTTGTCAGAATTTCATCCCGCTTTTTTTTTAGTTCGGTACTGAGGGTTACAAAGGAATCTGTTGATGTGAGAAGAGTTGAAAAAGCCTCATTTAAATCAGTCTTTAAAATTGTCCCCAATTCCACAGATTCGTATTCGCTCTTATGTAAATCGAGGGGTGGTTCCCTCGTAAATCCCTTTTTATATTCCGCGATCCCCTGGAGAAACTCTTTTTGCGATATGTATGCGAGGGCTTTGTCCATTATTTGATCGAAATAATTGAGATTTGCTACAAGACTTGCTCCCAACCGTGCTTGTTCTACGACATTATCGGTTTGGACATTCGGATTTGGGTCCAGTTCCTCGAGTTCTGCGATAAGATTGAGTCCTTTTTCTACATCCTGTTCATCATAAAGGGCGATAATGAGTTCTTCGTATTTTTCATTATATTTTGCCCTGATGGCATATATTTTATCAGAAAGTTTAACCGCTTCATCAAATCTGTCAGGTTCTTCCCTGATAACCTCTGAAATAAGAAAGAGTGCTTCATTATATTGTTTTTGCTCAATATATACTTTTGCCTGGGCTAATTTATCTTCCTTTTTCCCTGCCGGATAGGCCGGAAGTGCAAGTGCGAGAAATAGTAAAATTATGAAAAAGAGAGAACTAAATTTTTTCAACAAAATAGCCTTATATCGTAAAAGAATTCTTTCTACACTATCTAATTTATCATATTATCGGTAAAATAAAAGGATTATGAGTCAAAAAAGAGAATATACTCCAAATATATAGGTTTTTACCATTATACAAATTCTAATTTACAAATATAAAAAAAT